>JAPTUI010000665.1 GCA_028067895.1 Pseudomonadota bacterium
CGCGGCAGCGCCTCGCGCAGCTGCTGTATGAGCTTGAAGAGGTAATAAGGCCCGTCGATCTTGTCCATCTCGCCGGTCATCGAATGACCGACGACCATGCCGGGTCGGTAGATCTGCCAGGGAATCCGACAGGTCGTGCGCACCAGCGCTTCGGCTTCGTGCTTGGTCCGAAAATACGGGTGATCGAGCGGCCCGGCCTCGGCGAACATCTCCTCGGTGAAAGTGCCGCGATATCGGCCGGCGGCCGCGATCGAGCTCACGAAGTGAAAGCAACCGGCATTGATCTGCTCGGCTAACGCCAGCGCATGCTCGGTGCCTGCAACGTTGCTGCGCATGAGCTCACTATCCTCGGCGAGCAGATCGTACAGTGCGCCGAGGTGAAAGACATGCGAGATGCGGCCGAACAGCGCGGCGCGTTGCTGATCTGCAATACCCAGACCGGGCGCACCGAGATCCCCTTCGACCGCCGAAACCAGGTGACCGCGGTCAGCGCACTGCCGCACGACGCGCTCGAACTTCGCGTGCGAGCCGGCTCGTACGAGCAGATGAACCGGCTCGCCGCGCGCGGTGAGTTTTTCGACGAGGTGCCGGCCGATGAAGCCCGTGCCCCCGGTAACGAAATACGTCATGGACCCGATTCCGGCGAAGGCGCCTGAGTCCGCACGCTACTCAGGCCCCGGCGGCGGCGCATCGTGACAAACCGAAGGGGCGCTGGGCATGCGTCTGCGCCACACTGCGCGCATGCGCCAGGAGTCTCAGCCGGACACGAGGTCGCTCCCGATACCGCCCGAGCGCCTCTCGAGCGTCGACCGGGCGTTCCTCAACATGGAGCGCGCCACGAACCCCATGGTCATCGTCGCGCTCATCGTGCTCGGCGCGCCACTGAAACGCACACAGGTGCGCGATCGACTGGCCGCACGCTTACTCGCGCATCGGCGCTTCTGTTGCATCCCCCGTGAGGGGCTCGCGCAGGCGCAGTGGGAACCGTTCGAGGGATTCGACATCGACGATCACGTGCTCGCCACGGCCTTGCCTGCGCCGGGACACCAGCAGGCCCTGGAACAGCGCGTGGGCGAGCTGGCGAGCGAGCCGCTGCCGCAGGGCCGACCGCTCTGGAGCTTCCACGTGCTCGAGCGGTACGGGCGCGGCAGCGCGATCATTGCGCGCATCCATCACTGCTATGCCGATGGCATCGCGCTGGTGCGGATACTTCTCAGTCTGAGCGAGGACCCGGCACCGCCGGCACGCCGGAGTCATCGTCAGGCCGCGCGAGCCGCCACCCGACGCACGATGGCGTTGATGGGCGGAATCTCGCAGGCACTGCAGGACCCGCGCCGGCTCGCCGAGGCGGGGCTGCACTGGGCGCTGCACCCGCAGGACGGGGCAGCAGCGGCCCGTGAGGCCGCCGGCCTCCTGGAGGAACTCGCCCGCCTCGCCGTGCTGCCGGACGATCCACCCTCGCGTCTGAAACGACCGCTGTCGGGTATCCGGCGCGTCGCGTGGGGCGCACCGCTGCTGCTCGAGGAAGTCAGGACGATCGGCAAAGTGCTCGGCTGCACCGTGAACGACGTACTGATCTCGACGCTCGCCGGCGCACTCGGGCAGCACCTGGCCGCGCAAGGCGATGACACCCACGGCGTGACGCTGCGGGCCACGGTTCCGGTCGATCTGCGCTCGCGTCAGGACGCGCCGCCCGAACTCGGCAATCAATTCGGGCTGGTCTTCGTCGAACTACCGATCGGCGTGCGTCATCCGCTCGAGCGGCTCTACCAGGTTCGCTCAGGCATGCGCACGCTGAAGGGATCGGAGCAGGCCATGCTCACCTACGGACTGCTCGCTACGGTCGGCAGTCTACCTCGACCGCTCGAGGATCTCGCCATGAGGATCTTCAGCGCGAAAGCGAGTCTCGTCGCCTCCAATCTGCGCGGTCCCGAGGCCGCCCTACAGATCGCGGGGGCCAGTGTCCGCCAGCTGCTCTTCTGGGTCCCGCAGTCCGGCGGCATCGGCACTGGCATCAGCATCTTGAGCTATCACGGCCACGTTCAATTCGGGGTGATCGCCGACCGCGCGCTCCTCCCCGAGCCCGCCGATCTGATTGACCGGATTCAGAAGGCGTTCGAACAGCTGGTCCTGCTGGTGCTCCTCGGCGGCGCGGCACTGAGCTGAACGCTGTGGGCCTACTGCGGCAATCCCCGCTTGGCCCGCTCGACATCGAGCGCCTCCATCGCATCGAGCGGTTCGGTGGCCGCGGCGGTCTTGTACAGCGCCTCGGCCTCCTCCCGGTACCGCTCGCCATTGAGCAACAGCAGTCCGTACGCATATTCCATGTGCACGATCGGCGAATGGGGCGCCAACTTGACCGCGTGCTTGAAATGTTGGATCGACTCCTTGCTCGATGCGCCATAGGTTAGCGAGGCCACGACGTTGCCGAGCTTATTCACGATCTCGGCGTTGTAGAGCCCGAGCGCGACGTGCGCCTCGGCATGCTGTGGTTCGAGCTCGAGCGTACGTTCCAGCTCGGCGCGCACCCGGCCGGCGAGGCCGTCGGTAATGGCCTTGAGAATCGAGATGCGTTGACTGTATCGACCGAGTACCAGCGCGAGCGTGTAGTGGGCATTGGCGTGCGCGGCCAGGATCTGCACGGCCTCTTCGCCACGCGCCACGGCCGCGAGCAGCAACTCCATGACTTCGGCATTGCCGGCATGGGTATAGAGCGACGTCACGGCCGCGGCCCGATTCGCCACGCACGCCCCGAGCGCCCCGAGCGGGGCGCCCTGTTCGATTGCCACGGCGAATTCGCCCGCGTGAAAGGCGCCCCAGGCCGCCTGCAGCGCCGCGGCGAGCTTGCGGCCGCTGCCATAGTGACGCAGCCACGCGGCGAACGCCGGCGCCGCAGCGGCCTCGCGTGCAATCAGCGCCTCGTCCGGCCAGGGTTCGCGGTCGGTTCGATGCAGCCGCTCCCACCGTGCCTTCAACTCGATCGCCCCGCGCGTTCCGCTCGACTCCTGTGCGGTCCGAGACTTCACTTTCTTCACAGTCATGATGTGCGCCTTCGGCAAGTACGCATCCAGGGATGGAAACCTGGTGATTAGAGTACTCGGGCAGATGCCGACACCCAGTAGGGCAAATACGCACGTCCGAACCGGCGCAAACCGTCAACTGAGGGAAACGTCATGGCCGCGAAGAGAAAGACCCGCAAACCCGCTCGTGCCAAAGCGAGCGCCGCTCCGCCCCGCATGCCCGAAGCCGTCCACCAGATCTGGCTCGCCGGTCTCGGCGCCGTCGCCCGCGCGCAGAACGGCGCGCCGAAGCTGCTCGATGAGCTGATCCACGAGGGCACTCAGCTCACGGAAAAGATGCGCGGTACCGCCACTCGTGCCGTACGCGGTGTCGTGGAGAACCTGCAAGAGAATGTCAGCGCGGGCGTGAGCGCCGCGCGCGGCCAAGCCTCCGACGCGATGGATAATCTGGAGAAGATGTTCCGCACCCGCGTGCGCCGGGCGCTGACCCAGCTCGGCGTGCCGAGCGGCCAGGAGATCGAAGCGCTCAGCAAGCGCGTCGATACGCTCAACGCGAACATCGGCAAACTCTCCCAGCCCCGCCGGACGACGACGCGGCGTCGCGCGAGTGCCAGAGGTGCCGGTACGAAAGGTGCCCCACCCTCGATACACGCGCCCTGAGCGATGCTCACGCTCGAGCCCGCACTGCGCCGGCGTTCGAGCCGAGGGAAATTCGCGATCGCCCTGGCGGGCGGCGGCCCGCTCGGCGCGTTCTATGAACTCGGCGCGCTGCACGCCATCCAGGAGTCGATCACCGGGCGCAACCTGACGGACTTCGACATGTACGTCGGAGTCAGTTCCGGGTCGCTGCTCGCCGCCAGCCTCGCCAACGGGTTCGATACGACCCGGATGGGCGCGGTGCTGATCGAAGGCGAGTCGGCACTGGTGCCGTTCTCGCCGCGACTGCTGCTGCAGCCGGCAGTCGGCACGTACATGCGGCGGGTCGCGCGCCTGCCCGGCGCGATGCTGAGCGGTGCGAGACAGTGGATGGACGAGCCGGCGCGCGGTGTCTGGCCGGCGACCCTCGGGACACTGACCAAACTCATCCCACTGGCCGCTCTCGACAACCGGCCGCTCGAAGAATACCTGCGCGCGCTATTCGCCACCGCACATCACACGGATGACTTTCGCCAGCTGCGCGCCGAGCTGCGGGTCGTCGCCACGGACCTCGATACCGGCCGATCCGTGGTGTTCGGCGATCTGCGGCATGCCGAGGTTCCAATTTCCCGTGCGGTCATCGCCAGCGCCGCGCTGCCGGGCCTGTACGCGCCAGTGGAGATTGCCGGACGACACTATGTGGACGGTGCGCTGGTGCGCACCATGTATGCCTCGCTTGCGCTCGATGCCGGCTGTGATTTCGTCCTGTGCATCAACCCGCTCGTTCCCTTCGATGCCTCGCGCGGCAAACCGCGACGTCGCCTCGCGGAGGAAGGGCTCGACATGCTGCTCGGCCAAACGTTCCGTACGCTCATTCACTCGCGCATGCAGGTCGGCATGGCGAGCTTTCGCAAGCGCTTCCCTCATGCCGACACCGTCCTGTTCGAGCCGGACGCCACCGACGAGACGATGTTCTTCACCAACGTGTTTCGCTACAGCGGTCGGCACACCCTGGCAGAGCATGCCTACCAGCGCACGCGGCGCGACCTGCGCAGGCATGCCGATGCGTTTGCCGCCCTCCTGCGTCGTCATGGACTCGATCTCGACCGTCGATGTCTGAACGATCGTGCACGCACGTTCTCGAGTGCATTTCACGAACGCTCGGCATTGGCGCGGGCAACGACGAGGCACCTGAGCGAAGCGCTCACGCGGCTCGAGCGGGTCCTGGCACGTCGAGTCCACCGGCCCTGAACCGCCATGGCGGCGCTCCTCTGGCGAGTGGTCCTGCTCTGCGAACTGCTCGGTTCGGGCGCCGTTGCCGTCGGGCTCTCGAGGACCTGGGCAGTGCCGGCGGCGCTGCACACGGTTGGCGCAATCGCTGCCGCCCTGTGCGTCTTTGTGCTGCTGCAAGGGCTGCCGGTCGTGATGTCCTACGGGCGAGCCCGATGGGTCTCACGGGCGGGCGCTGTGTGGCCGGGGGCACTCGCCATCGTGCGCGAAAGTGTCGCGTGGCTGCGAGCAATGCTCGCCATGAGCGCGCTTGCCCCCCGACGGAATGGCATTGCCCGGGTGCCCGACGCGGCGGTCAGACCCGTAATCCTGGTGCACGGACTCCTCTGCAATGGCCGCATCTGGGGCGCACTCGAGCGCAAACTGGCCGCCGCGGGGATTGCACCGGTCCTCGCCGTCTCACTCGAGCCGCTGCTGAGCGATCTCGACGTGCATGCCGGCACGCTGGCGCGTGCGATCGAAACGCTCTATGCGCAAACGGGCGAGCGTGTCACGCTCGTGGCCCATAGCATGGGCGGCCTGATCGCACGGGCCGCGCTGCGCACGGTTCGACCGGGCCTGCTCCACCAGATCGTGACGCTCGGCACTCCCCACTGCGGCACACGACTCGCGCGCGCTCTGCCGCTCCCCCCGGTGCGCCAGATGCGCCCTGACTCCGCATGGCTCGAGACACTGAATTTTGCTCAGGCCGATGGCCTCGGGGTTCCTCTGTCCTGTCTCTACAGCACGGATGACAACCTGATCGTTCCGGCGGTGAGCGGAACGTTTCCGCATGCCACGACGATCCGCCTGGACGGGCTGGGGCATCTGAGTCTGCTGTTCTGCGACCGTGCCCTCGATGCGGTGATCACGCAACTGCGCAGGACAGATTGACGTGAGCGCCTCGGCGGCATCCGCCAGCCCCTTGGGCCGCCTCATCGAGCGCATGCGCGTGCTCGAGAACCTCGAAGCGGGCGATGCCGGTCTCGCCGCTCGGCTGCACCAGTTGCGCACCTGGCAGTCCGAGCGCCTCGCGCGCACCTACGCGGATCTCGCCGCAGATCCCGCCCAGGCGCCGGCGCTGCACTTCTTCCTCACCGACCTTTACGGCCCGCAGGACTTCCATCGCCGCGACCAGGATCTCGCCCGTGCCGGCGCCATCCTCGAGCGCACGCTGCCGCAGAGCGCGCTCGGCGTTCTGCTCGATGCCCTGGAACTGAACGTCTTGTCCGCCGAACTGGATCACGATCTGGCGCATGCGCTCGCGCCCGGTCCGATTTCTCCTGCGACGTACGCAGACGCTTACCGGCGCACCGGACGTTTCCCGGACCGTCGTCGCCAGATCGACCTCATCGTGCGCGTCGGCGAGCAGCTCGCCCGGACCGTCCGCCAGCCCCTGGTCGGATTTGCGTTGCGCGCCGCCCGCGCACCGGCGTACCTCGCCGGCTTCGGCACGCTGCAGGAGTTCCTCGAGCGAGGCTTCCAGGCGTTCAGCCGCCTCGGCAGTGAGTTGTCGTTCCTCGACACGATCCGCGCACGCGAAACCGCGCTCAGCGAAACACTCGCGCGCGGCGATGTGTGTCTGCTCAGCTGATTCTGGCGAGCGCCACCGAAGCACTCTGCGGAGTTTGACGGATTAAACCGTCAGCCCGATTGACTGGACGGGTCGCGCACGAGGTTCGCCTACCCGCGTCCCGACAGCGCCGGTCACGGAACCGGCGTACACTACATACCATGACCGATGTGGAACGGGAAAACCTCCTCGCCATCGCCGGCAACGAGCTTGCGACCGCCCTGCCGCAGGCCTGGGCGGTCTATGCCTATGGCAGCTTCGCACGGGGCGATGAGTGGCCGAACAGCGATCTGGATATTGCGGTCCTGATGCCGCCCGGACAAGAGATACCCGACCGACTCGAAGTGATGAGCACGGTCGCCCGGCGGATTGGCCGCGATGTGGACTTGGCCGATCTGCGGCGCACCGGCCTTGATCTTGCCATGGAAGTCATCAGAGACGGCCGTCCCCTATGGGTGCGCCAGCGCGATGCAACCCTGCAGTGGGAAATACAACAGATGTCTGACTATGCGGATTTTCACCCGCGTCGCGCAGCTATCGTGCACGCCTACCTCCATGAGCCTTTGCGGGAACGTTGATGGACGTTGCGGCAGCCAAAATCGCCTCGATTGCCCGTTCCGTATCGCGGGCCCGCGCAGAATTTGCTGACGGCGGCGAGACCTTCCGGCAGAACTTCACGCGACAGGACGCTGCAATTCTGAACGTCATGCGCGCCTGCGAGTCTGCAGTGGACCTGGCAAACATCGTGATACGGACGCGCAAGCTCGGGGTACCCAAGGAAATGCGAGGCAGCTTTGCGCTGCTCGAAGCGGGCCAACTCATCTCCCATGAGCTGAGTTCCAGACTCCAAAAGATGATCGGATTTCGCAATATCGCGGTCCACCAATACCAAGACCTCGACCTCAACATCGTCGATGCGGTGATCCGTGACGGACTCGAGGATCTACTCGAGTTTGCCGAAGTGATACGGCAGTATCTGCCCGCCGCGGGCTGACGGGTGGGAAGCGCTCAGCGCTGAAGCCACTCAAACGTTCTGCTGCGTCGAGCGCGGTGCAGATCGATGCGCCAGATCGACCTCATCGTGCGCGTCGGCGAGCAGCTCGCCCGGACCGTCCGCCAACCCCTGGTCGGATTTGCGTTGCGCGCCGCCCGCGCACCGGCATACCTCGCCGGCTTCGGCACGCTGCAGGAGTTCCTGGAACGAGGCTGCCAGGCATTCAGTCGCCTCGGCCGTGAGTTGTCGTTCCTCGACACGATCCGCGCGCGTGAATCCGCGCTCAGCGAAGCACTCGCGCGCGGCGATGCGTGCCCGCTCGAGTGACTCGCGACTCTTAGCGATACTGCCGAGCGACTCGACGTCGCCAGATTACCGGACGGCAATCTCGACGATCCTCACACGGTCTTGTAGATCGACTCCGACCAGCCACACCGACGAGTAACGCACTTGCTGCACGGCATACACCTCCCAGCGACGGCCCTGACGCGCAAACCGCCCCCGCGCAGTCCCGTCCGGTCGTGGGCGATGCCGTGACGCAGCTCACCGAGGAACCTGATTGATTTCACCGGCCCCTGAGCCGCCAACTGCGCAGCAATGGACTCTCCTGTCGGCAGTGAGCCTGTCGGCACCGAGCCCGCGGGCGTGTTCCCGGTTGCCGTCTTGGAGAAGACCGCCAGCACCCCGCGCAGCATCCAGCGGACCGCCGTTGCGGCTCGCGGGACCCGCAATTCCCGATCGGCAGGCCCGAGCAGCCCGACGCGCCGGGCAACGGCCGCATAGGGCACGATGAGGATGGGCACGCCGAGCAGCAGCTGAGGCGGGGCGAATTCGATGCGCACCACCACCCAGAGCGGCTTGCCGAGCACCCGGTGCGCCTTGGGTTCAAACCGCCACTGCCGCGCCGCATGTTCGGCCGCGCGGTCTAGGCGCTTCGAGCAAATCCCGCAAAGTGTCTGCTCACAGCCACGAGCGCGCGCCGGGAGTCTTGCCGGGCCCCTCATGGGTCGAACTCATTGCCCACACCCATGCTCAGACCGGCCGGAAGTCAGTCCCGCACCCTCAGGCGCAAAACGCAAGGAGGGCGTTTCGAACGGCCCCTTCGCCGCAGCGCAGCGGTCGCGGAGCCGGGGGTCACGACAGGGCTTCCACCACGCGGGTCCAGGCACGCGCCAGGTTGCGCCGGTTATACCCTCCCCCGCCCGTCGCGAGCACTCGCCCGCCACAGTGACGCTCGGCCAGCGCGCGCACACGTGCTGTGGCATGGGCATGTGCCTCTTCCGTATAGGCCAGATGCGTGATCGGATCTCCGCCGAGTGAATCCGCCCCGCATTGCAGCACGATCAGTTCCGGACGGCGCGCATCGAGGTAGCGCTCGACTTCCTCGAAGGCCTTGCGGAATTGGACATCCGTGGCGCCCGGCGGCATCGGGATATTGAGCTTCGTGCCGGCCGCGCGACCCCGACCCGTCTCGCTGCGATCCCCGGTGCCCGGATACAGGAAGCGGCCGTCCTCGTGCAGATCGGCGAACGCAATGTCCGGATCCTCCTCGAACGCGTAAAACACCCCGTCGCCGTGGTGCGCATCGATATCGACATAGGCGATGCAAGCGAGGCCATGCCGGCGCCTCGCCGCCTCGATCGCGACACCGCAATCGTTGAAAACGCAGAACCCGGCCGCGTGATCCCGCCCCGCATGGTGCAAACCGGCGATGGGGACGAACGCCCGCCGCACCGGGCCCGCCATGATCTGCTCGAGCGCCTCGAGCACGGCGCCAACCACGTGGGCTGCCGCTTCATACACCCCCGGGAACGCCGGGGTGTCGCCGTCGTCGAGGAACCCCTGCCCGCTGCGGGACGCTTCGGCTACCCGTTCGAGGTATTCCGCGGTGTGGAAATACTCCAGTTCCGCCCGCGTCGCGGCACGCGGGGCGAGGCGAGTGAGGCCAGGCCAACAGGCCGAGCGCTCCAGCTCACGCAGAAACGCATCGTGCCGATCCTCCGCGAATGGGTGGTTGCCCGGAAATCCGTAGGCAGCGATCGCAGGTCCCGATATCAGGATCGTCATGAAGGGGGTTCTCGCACTGCGCGAGGCCGCAGTTGACCGCCCAGCCCCTGACCTGTCAATCGGGTGCGCAGTCCGGTCGATCTGATAGCGCTCTCTGCACGCCTGTCTCAGCGCGCCCTTAGGCGCGCCGGATTGCGGCGGCGTTGCGCACCTGCTGCAGTGCACGCGAAGTAGACCGTAAAGCATTATTTATCATGGCTTAATCACTATCCTGCGAGCAGAATCCGCGCCGATCTCGACCTAGGTCACCGCACCATCGACACCGATCAGCGCATCTCATTTGGTCCGATCTTGCGACTGATACCGCTATCATCGTATGGTGACGGCTGAGCTCGTGAGCATGAAGCGCCGAGCGCCATCCGTACACCACTGGAGCCGCGCCATGCATCGCCGATTGCGAACCCTTCTGGCAGCCACCGTGCTCGCCGCCCCGTTGTGCGCCCTCGGCGCCCCTGCGCACCCGCTGGCCCTCAAAGTGACCCGCAGCGGCTACCTGCGCGCCCCGGGCGTGAGCTTCAT
>JAPTUI010000204.1 GCA_028067895.1 Pseudomonadota bacterium
ACAACCCCCGCACGCTTCTTTTTGCTGCCGGTCCGGGCCGCGCTCGCGCCTAGCTCCTGCGGATCGAATTGATTTAGAATGTTGCTTCTATTAGGAAGGCGCGTTAGGCTTAACCCACCGTATCCGTCCAGCCGGGGTTCATCACCATGACCGGGGCGCCAGGTCCATTCTCGAAGACCGCCGGCCACTGCGCACGGCGCATAGCGGTGGAAGAGGGCTTCACGCTGCCGGAGGTTTGGACTGCGGCGCGGCGTGTGCTCGGCGATCGCGTGAGAGAGGAGCCGGGGGAAGCGTTTGTCTTCGGGCTTACTGCGCCGGCACCGCGCTCGGGGACGGCCGGGCCGCCTCCTTGGCTGCAGGTCCTGATGGACCTTGATGAACGTCGCCTGGCGGACATGGATGTGTGCGGCATCGACATGCAGCTTCTGCTTCTCGCCTCCCCGGGGGTACAGATTTTCGAGGCTGGCGAGGCGCGGGAGTTGTCGATGCTGGCCAATGATCGCCTGGCCTCGGCCGTCGCGCGCCATGCCGACCGCCTCGCCGGTTTGGCGGTAATTCCTCCCCAGGACCCGTTGTTTGCAGCCGCCGAACTCGAACGAGCGGTGCGCACCCTCGGTTTGCGTGGCGCGGTGATCAACTCCCACACTGGGGGCGAGTATCTCGATGGGGAGCGCTTCGAACCAATTTTGGACGCCGCCGAGCGCCTCGAGGTGCCGATCTATATCCATCCGCGGGCACCGTCGCCCGCTATGGTCGGTCCCTACCTCGACCAGGGTCTGGTCGGGGCAATCTGGGGCTACGCGGTCGAAGTGGGCCTGCACGCATTGCGCTTAATCTTCAGCGGCACGCTCGATCGCCATCCCCGGCTGCGTTTGGTCATCGGTCACATGGGGGAGGGCATCCCCTTCTTTCTCGACCGGATCGACACCCATTACGGCTACGGCGCCGGATGGGGGCGCCGATCCCGCCCGCTGCGCCGCCGCCCGAGCGAGTACTTCCGGGAGCACTTTTGCGTCACGACGAGCGGCATGAATTGGGCCCCGGCGCTGCGCCTGGCAATTGACACGCTAGGCAGCGAGCGGGTGCTGTTCGCGGCCGATTATCCGTTCGAGGACGCGAACGCAGCGGTCGAGCGTATCAGCGCGTTTCCCATGACGCACGTTGAGCGCACGGCGATCGAGGCCGACAACGCACGTCGCGTTTTCGGACTGCCCGTGGCCGCCGGTTCCGGCGCGCTCGGGTCCCCTCCCAAGAAAGGGGACCGGGCGCTCGGTTGAGCGTGCCACGTTTGCGAGCGCACGCGGTACGATCGGAAGCGGTGCATTGGCGTTGGCCGTCGCTCCCGGGCCCAGGGCGAGAATCGCAAGTTGAGGCGAGGGTACCGCGGAATCGGTCGGCAGCGCATGGTGACGGTTACCGCTCCAATGTGGGCTTCATGTCGTGAATTCCGCATCAATGATCCGACACCCTTGTCACTGTAATCGTTTGCAGTACAATAACCCGGAGGGCGCTGTCGCGGCTGGATGATTCCGGGGACCACCGCGAGCTGCGCGCATGCCGTGCCAGGGCGCTTTGAATCTTGACCCCAGCCCGACGGGAAGCGCTCGATTGTCGGGTAGCCCCGCGCGAGCAGAACCTGCATCCGAAGCAAACCTGTATCGACCGCAGGAGTGAGGCTCAACAATGCCAGCGACACATCGTCTGCCCTCGATCTCCACGGACGAACTGCGCCGGCGTGTGGAGCTGGTGCGGGCGAGACTGCGTACACTCAAGGCAGGCGCGCTCGTCGTATTCGGTAGCCACAATGATCTTGCTGGATATCTGCGCTGGCTGACCGATTGTTCGCTCTTTTATCGTCGCGTCGTCATCGTTCATAGCGAAGACCTGATGACCGTGGTGGAGCACGGATCCGCGGGCGAATACCGCAAACTGGATGGGCAACAGCCGGGCTATGTGGGAGTGGGCGAAGTGTACAATGTGGCGACATTTCCCTCGGTGCATTTCACGCAGGATTATGAGGCGAAAATCGTCGCCAAGGTGCTGCGCAGGCAGGGGTATCGGCGGATCGCAGTGATCAACGGCGCCGGCATGCCGTCGGGTTTTTTCAACACTCTCGATCAGGGCGGGACAATCGAGGTAATCGACGATAGCGAGTACTTCGACGGCGCCAGGGCCCTCAAGAGCGCGGAGGAGCAGACGCGCATTCGTGCGGCGGCGCACCTTCAGGACGAAGTCTTTGCCGCACTGATATCACAGATCAAAGTCGGTATGCGCGACCTCGATGTCTCGGCCCTTGCGGAATACGAGGCCAGGCGACGAGGCGGTCATTTCGGAATCGTTCTTACGGGCTCGGCGCCGCAGGGAACCCCTGCATTCATCCGTGGCGATGAAAATCAGGGACGACGCATCCAGGTGGGAGATGCCTTGTCTGTTCTGATAGAAAACGGAAGTCCCGACGGCTATTTTGTCGAGCTGTCGCGTACGATCGTCCTGGGCTGCGCGTGGCCTGAATTGCGCGAATCACTTGACGAAGCGCGTCGTCTGCAGGAATTTCTCATTGGACTCATGCACGATGGTGCGTCGTGCAGGGGGATCGATCGTCGTTACCGCAACTATGCCGCTGCCGAAGGGGTCGCCGTGGACCGACGCCTTTACGCTCATGGACAGGGTTATGATCTTGTGGAGCGTCCTCTCATCCGGGAGGACGAGCCGATGACCCTTGCATGCGGTATGTGTCTCGCCGTGCATCCGCCGGCGCTCGTCGGCAATTCCTTCGCCTCGCTTTGTGACAACGTGCTGGTGACCTCCGGAAGGCCGGAGCCGTTGCACCGCACGGAAAAGCGCATTTTCGAATTAGGGTGAGGCGGGCATGAGGACCATCGGGAGAGGGCACGGGGACCGCAGACGGCGGGATTCCCCGGCGACCCCGACGCCTTTGCGCGAAGCGATCCCCGCCACGGTCTGCCGCCTTCTGGTGCCGGATAGAGCGGGACACCGCGGTAACTGCCATGATTCTATTCAACCGGGTGCCATGTGTCCAAGGCGGGAGATGACGGGGCGGTTGTCTCGATGCTCCTTAAGGCCTGGGCCCGTCATGACCGAGCTCGACGGAGGAATCGGGCGCCACAGATGATGGAGGAGCTGAATCATGATCCGTGCGATGGTGCTGCTCCCTCCCGATGAGGCGATGACCCGCGATCTCGTCGGCGAGCTCTCCGGATTCGACGGCATCGAGTTGACGACGGCGCACGATGCCGGTGCGGCGCTGCGCGACATCCCCGACGTCGAAGTGCTCTTTGCCTTTTTCGCCGAACGTAGGCTGCTTGAAGCGGCACGATCGCTGCGCTGGATACAGGCCCTGATATCCGGGACCGACAGGATCGAGCTCGATGAGGTCGCGGCGCGGCGTATCGTGCTCACCAATGCGCGTGGCTTTCACGGGACGCCCGTCTCCGAGGCCGTGATCGCGATGATGCTGGCGCTGGGTCGCGATTTTGCGCGGGTCCTCAGGAATCAGGCGGCGCGCGAATGGCGGCCCTGGAACGTGCGGCTCCTGGCCGGCTCGACGGTGGTGATTGTCGGGGTGGGGAGCATCGCCGAGGCGCTTGGTCCGAAATGCAAGGCGCTCGGGATGCGGGTCGAAGGGATCAGCCGTACCGTTCGCGACGTCACGGGATTTGACCGCGTTCGCCGGCGCGAGAATCTTCGAGAGACGGTGGCTGAGGCCGACTTCATCGTGCTACTCGCGCCGGCGGATGACAGCACACGGGGAATCATCGGCCGAGAGATTATCGCCGCAATGAAGCCTACGTCATTTTTGATCAATGTTGCCCGGGGAAGCCTCGTGGATGATGACGCGCTCATCGACGCGCTGTGTCGCGGGCGAATCGCTGGCGCAGCCCTGGATGCGGTGACCGATGAGCCCCTGGGCCCGGATCACCGGTATTGGCATGTTCCACGGCTCATCCTGACACCCCATATGGCGGGTCGCCACGAGGGCTCCATCCGCGAGCTCTTTCCGCTGCTTCGGACCAATTGGTGCCATTATCGGGCCGGCGAGTTACAGCAAATGGCCAACCGGGTGAGCAGGTGAGATAGTCGCCCGATGATCAATTCTCGGTCCCTCCGCGCCAGTTACAGGCAGGGTTCTCGGGCTCAAGCCAACGGTCGCGCCGAAAGACGAGAGGATGGTGGGTCCACCGCCGCGGCAACTCCCACCGGAAGCCGACGGATGCCGCAGCCAGGATGCGTCTCGCGAACCTCGGCATGTCCCGAAACGCCCGTCGAGACGACTCTTGAAAAAAAACACAGATGAGACAGCGATCTCCGGATGAGGAGATCGCAACGAGCCATTGCGGCCCAACCCGACCGCCGCGGTCTGTTTGGTACTTGCAAATGTAAACGATTGCACTAAAATGCTCACAAGTCGAATGGCAGGCCGGGCGTAACCGGCGCGCAAATGAGGGGAAAAGCATGTCGCATCGCGTTTTCGCAAAACCGCCGGGGGTTCAATTCCGCCCTTGCTCATGTCCGCACAGCCTGCCTTCGTCCGCAAACACGCGGGATATTCTCCGCCGCGCAGCACGCGACACCCTGCGGCTCGCAACGCCGCTCGCTCTAGGCCTGCTGGCTCCGTGTGTGGGCCGGGCGGGTCCCGCATCCATCCCGACAACGTTGAGAGAGGTCATCGTGACCGCCGAGCGGGTGCGGACGAACGAGCAGAAAACGCCAATCTCGATGCAAGTTCTCTCGCAGACACAGCTGTTGACCAAGGGCGTCGTTGACATTCAGAGCCTCGCCGACAGCAATTCCAGCCTCAGCTTCGACTCCGGCAACGGTGCCGGGTTCATCGTCATGCGCGGCATATCGGGCGGACAGGGATTCGGCGGAGCCGGGTTGATTGCACCGTCGGTCCCCGTCTCCTTCGACGGATTTTATTACAACACAAACATGATCTTCAACGACGCCATCTACGACGTCAAACGCATCGAGATCCTCCGCGGCCCACAGGGCACGCTGTTCGGACGCAATTCGACCGGTGGCCTGATCCACGTGATCACGAATAATCCGGGTAGGAAATTCGGCGGCTATGGAGAGCTGACTTTCGGCAATTACAACCGCATAGACTCCCAGGGGGCGGTCAACGTACCGCTAAGCCGCAAGTTGCAAGTCCGTTTTGCTTTCTTTTCCGCACAGCACTCTGGCTACCACACCCTAGCTGCCGGCTACGGTCAGGCTGACGATCGGGACGCGAAATCCGGGCGGATAAAAGTGGCGTACGAGCCGACCCGACATCTCAAGATTTTCGCCAGCTTTCAGATGACCCACGTGGGCGGGGCGGGCACGACGGACAACATCATCGATTTGCCGGCCAACGCCCAACTGTTTCCGACCCATGTAGCCATTCCTCTGGCGAAAATGGACACACGAATTTATAATCTCGGTTTGGCGAACGCGGTGAGGATCACCGACAAGCTGACGCAGTGGCGAGTCGTTTATGACA
Organism: Pseudomonadota bacterium; assembly: GCA_028067895.1. Lineage (GTDB taxonomy): Bacteria > Pseudomonadota > Gammaproteobacteria > Steroidobacterales > Steroidobacteraceae > 13-2-20CM-66-19. The sequence continues at coordinate 5,504 of JAPTUI010000204.1, forward strand.
ATCTGCCGTGGGGAATGACTCTGACGTATCTGGGCGGCTACGACCACATGAATTATTTCCACTCCGGGCCGGTCGTGGGGCTCGATGCGGCGTCTGCGTTCGGGATTCCACCGACGATCCAGCTGGTGTCTTCCTTGAACCCGGTCACCCAGGACGATGAGATCCGGCTGGCTTCCGCGCAAAATCAGCGGATCAGCTGGCAGGGCGGCCTGTTCTATTGGCGAGCGGACATCGGCTGCAATTGCTCGAGCTTCGGTGATGCCGGACAGCCGACGTCACCACCCTTCGTAGAGTTCCTGTACAACGACTCGCAGAGATCAATGGCGGGTTACGGTCAGGCCGACTGGCATATGGGCGCGAGCACATTCAGCGCGGGCCTGCGGTACACCAACGACCACATTGCGCGGACTGATCTGACCTCTCCGGGGGACGGCATTTTCCCGGCGCGAAACGCGATTTCGGACAACGAGTGGACGTGGCATCTGGGCGAGAGCTGGAACATTAGCCACCATCACATGGTTTACGCGACATTCAATACCGGCTACTCGACGGGCGGCTTCAATTTGGAAGTCCCGTGCAATTGCACCGGCGGACCTCCGTTGCCGACGAAGATAGCTCCTTTTTCGCCGGAGTTCGTGCGGACATACGAGCTCGGTAGCAAAAATAAGTTCTTCCACGACCATGTGCTGCTCAATCTCGACGGGTTTTATTCGCGTTTCGCGGACCAGCAGGTGCAGGCGTCGAGTCAGGGGGGGGTGTTTACCCTGAACGCGAAACAGTCCAATATCTATGGGGTGGAGACGCAGTTCGCCGCGATCGGCACCATTGGGCGCTTTGATCTGAACGCCACGTGGCTGCATGCCAGGTATGACAGGCAGTTTCTGTCGAACGCTCTTGACCAAACCTACAACATTGGCGGTAATCAACTGATCCAGTCGCCGAACTTGTCGCTCACGGCGAGCTTTCAGCACACTTTTCCGGTCGCTCGCGGGACGCTCACGCAGCGGGTCGACACGAAATTCCAGACCGGGGAGTATTTCGACTTCTTCAATGTGCCGGACAGCTATCAACCGGCCCATGATATCACCAATGTGCATTTGATCTATGCGCCGAATCTCGGCCGATGGAGTGTTGATCTCTGGGTTCGGAACGTGCAGAACACCATTGCGATATCGGATGAGAGTGAGAGCTTTTCGCCGCCCCTCAGCCAACCGGGTACCTATAACGTCGGATTTCAGCCGCCCCGGACTTTTGGGGTGACGGTCCTCGATCGGTTCTGAGCGAGGCGCTAACGCAGTGGTTGCTCATCACATATTGCACAGGCCGGCGCACCGGGTTCGACTGGGTGCGCTATTGACGCTTGGTGCACTGCTTTATTGCGTCGGTCCGTGGGCACGTGCAGCCGGTTACCACCTTGTGAAGGTTGTACCGCTGCCGCAGGTGACGGGATGGGATTATCTGAAGATTGATCCGCAGAGGCGGGAGCTGTTCATTTCGAACAATTCCGGCGTCATCGTGATCAATATCGACACTTTTCGGGAGGTTGGCACCATTCCAGCGCCCGCAGAGTGGCCGGGGGTGGGTTTGGTGCATGGCGTGGCGGTGTCAAACCGGCTTGGTCTCGGATTCATTTCCCGGGAAATACCCCCGTCGGTGGTGACGTTCAGGCTGTCGAATCTGGCGATCGTGCGCTCGACGGCTACCGATCGCGGCACGGACGCGATTGTTTACGACCCGGCGACCGAGCGAGTATTCACCTTCAACGGCAAATATCCTGGAGTGCACGACGTCACGGCGATTGCTGCGCTCACTGGTCGGCGGCTCGCCGATATCGCGCTACCCGGAGTGCCTGAGTTTCCGGTGGCGGATGACATAGGACACTTGTTCGACAACGTGTCGAGCGTGAGCGAGCTGGCGCGGATCAACACCCGGTCATTGAAGGTCACTGGATTATGGCCGATGGGGCGGTGCGTGCATCCGAGCGCCTTGGCGATTGATCGGCTTCATCGGCGAGTATTTGCGGCCTGTCAGAATCGCATCATGGTGATGATTTCGACCGCATCCGGGCGTGTGATCGGGTCGGTTCCGATTGGTGCGGGAACCGACTCGGTGAGGTATGACCCGGGCACAGGTGACGTGTTCGCGGCGAGTGGCGCCGGTACGTTGACGGTGGCGCGTGAAATCACCCCGGAGCGGTTGGTGCTCTTGCAGCAGGTGAGGACGGGACCCAACGGGCGCTCCATGGCGCTCGATCGGCAGACCCACCGGGTGTTCGTGATGAGCGCAGAGTTCGGCGCCTTCGACCATTTTGTTGCGCATTACAACCGCCGCAACCGTCTCAATCCGCACGGCTATCCGGTGGTTTTGCGCGGAACGGCCCGCCTGTTGGTATTTGGGCCCTAGAGCGTGGTTCCCGGGGCACGGCCCCCGTGCTGGCGCGGATCTCAAGCTTATGGGGCAGCGTGACGGAGACGGGTTTTACTATCGATCCCTGCAGGACTCCGAGCAGGAGTCGTACCGTTTCCCGACCGATATCGAGCATGGGCTGGCCAATGGTCGTGAGGGGCGGTGCGGCGTAGCGTGCAAAGCGGATGTCGTCGAAGCCAGCCACCGACAGTGTCTCGGGCGCGTTGCTGCCGCACCTGTGCAGATATTCGAGGACGCCGATAGCCATCTCATCGTTGAAGCAGAAGACGGCGCTCGGGGGTTTTGGCTGGGCGAGTAGGCGGGCTGCCGCGGCGATTCCCGACTCGATCGAAAAATCTCCATTGACAACCGTCGCGCTACGCGCGGCACCGTGGGCGCGGGCTTGCACCATCGCGCCACGCAAGCGGTCGCGGCTGAGCGGGCTGGCCAGCGGGCCGGTTACGACACCGATCCGCCGGTGGCCGAGCCCGTAGAGATGATCCATCATCTCCGCCGCGGCTCGGGCATTGTCGATATGGGCGCTCGGCACGCCGAGGTTCGGGCTGTATTCGCAGCCGTTGACGACCGGCGGAAGGCCGCTGGCGCGGTCCCGCATCCAGGCTCTCACGGTGTTCGGCATACGGTGGCCGAGGAAAATCAATCCATCGGCGTCGCGACGCTGCAGCATCAGCCCATAGCGCTCCTCGCTTTCCGGGTCATGGTGGGTGTCCCCGAGCAGTACCGAGTAGCCGGCGCGCTGCGCGGCTTCCTCTATGCCCTGGATTATGAGGGAAAAAAACGGATTCGCGATGTCCGGCACCGTAACGAGCAGCTTGCGTGTGGCGGCTGTTCGCAGTGTCTTGGCCACGGCATTCGGCATGTAACGGAGCTGCTCAATGGCCCTGAATACTCTGCGCCGCGTGGCCTCGGCTACGATATCGGGGTTGCTGAGGACACGAGAAACCGTCGCAGTCGAGACTTTGGCGCGCGCCGCAACATCATGAATAGTCGTCATCGCCCTGATCCGTTTGCTCCGTACGGCAAGCTACGATCATATCAGAAAGTCAAGGAAAAACCCGGACGCAATCGTTGCGCGAGTCGAATGAGGAGAATTCGGCCGGGGCACGGGCGGAGTCTACCGACATGCGAGAGCCGGCCCTGCCTTGTACGTGCACCGTCACGCGGACAGGTGCAGAGCGATGGTGGACCTCATTGTCCATAGGTCTGGCGGTGGTCAATGTAGACATGGGAGCCCCGCCAGTGAAGGCTCCTGTGCGATCGAAGGCACGGGAGCCGTCGGGCGTGTGCGCCGCCGGTGCATCTGTTCCGCGTGTAGCGCCATCCGGCGGAGTCGAGCGCAGCGCTTCGCCGGCATCGGGAGCCGAAGCGGTAATTGGACCGAGCGGATCGAACGGACTGTTGGGTTGCGCAACACCCACGGCGTGCCGAGGGGTATCCGGCAAGGGACAGGAGCTGTCGGTCCGGACATCGCCCTCAGGCCACTGCACGGTTCCGCGGCAGATCAAGCCCAAGGCGCCCGCCAGCCGGGATGGGACCGCGGCAGGCTTGACGCTGTAATCGATTGCAGTAATCATCGCACGATGCTCGGGGACCGCCAGCCCGTTGCTGAAGCGGGCGGGTTTTCGAGCAGACGACCGGATCGAGGACCCCCTAGGGCACCAGCGCCCCGGTAGCCGCTGCGCCGGTGCTGGTGGCGTCGGCGGTAGCGCAGAATTCGAGCTGGCGAGCACAGCAGTCGTCCGGGCGAGCTCAACGCGCCCACGTTGGGGAGATACAAGGCTATGGTGACATCCGAATCCGCTGCGCAGGCGTCAGTAGGCCGAACGGCCGGTGCCGTCCAGGGTGTCATTCTTATTACCATACCACTTTTCAGCATGATGGGTGCGATGCTGATGGCGCCCCTGTTGCCCACGATGCTGGCGAGCTTCCATGCGGCACCGTACGCCCAAGTGCTCGTGCCGCTGTTGCTCACCGCGCCGGCTTTGCTGCTGGCGCTGTTTGCGCCTTTCGCCGGTCTGGTCGCGGGCCGAGTCGGGACCCGCCGCCTGCTCCTGGTCTCACTCAGCCTCTATGGTATTGCCGGTACGGCGCCGATGTACCTGCGAACGCTCGAGACGATTCTGTCCAGCCGCC
>JAPTUI010000213.1 GCA_028067895.1 Pseudomonadota bacterium
TCGGGCCGCGCTCATGGTAAAAAATAATCAAGGTATTACTGAAATTTACAATCGGTTCCACGATCCTCATGAGAGCAGTCCCGCCATCCATAAGCTGCGGGAGCTTCACGCCGCGATGGATCGCGCGGTACTCGATGCCTATGGCTGGACCGACATCCCGACACGATGCGAATTTCTCCTCGACTACGAGATCGACGAAGAGGAGTGGGGCGACAAGAAAAAGCCCTATCGGTATCGCTGGCCGGACGAGGTGCAGGAGGAGGTGCTTGCGCGTCTCCTCGAGTTGAATGCCGAGCGTGCGCGGGCGCAAGTGCTCGCCGGTGAGACCGGCGCCAAGCGCGGTAAACGGGGAACGAAGAAAAGGGTGGCTGCGCCCGATATCAAGGACCTTTTCTCATGACAAGTTCTCTTGAGGTTCGTGACCGACTGATCGAAGCCCTGAGACTCGATCTGGTGGGGCCGCGGGATGCGCACGCACTTGCGGCAGAGCGCTTGCCGGGATGGGTGCGGCCGTCGAACTGGTATCTGACGGGATTTCTGATTCCCACGGGCACAGCGCCGGAGAAGGGCGCCGATGCGGATGAGAACGAGGACTTCGATCTGGTGCCGGATTCGGCGGGGCTGCCGGAGGAGTCGAACGAGGAGCGCAAAGCAGCGAAGAAGGGCTATTTCCCTTCGTCGATGGGGTTGAGCTTTCTCGTTCCGAAAGAGGCCCGCGAGCTTGCGGTCACGGTGCGCTGGGGCGACTACATACCGCAGGAGATTCCGGGCGAGGACGGCAAGACGGTGCCCGTCTGGCAGCGCATCGCGCGCGCGGCGCATGTTGCGGTGGTGCTCATGAGCGCCGCGGATCCGCGCCCACTCAAGGTGGCGGATTCGGGGGGACTCGAGCTACAGGTGCTCGAGCGACCGGTGACCTCCGACGAGCTCGCCTCTCGGTTGCCCGCCGGCAGCCGCTCAGTGTCGATCTTTCTCGTCAACCGCCGCACACCGGATGAGAGCCATCCCGATTGCGCCTATGCCTTTCAAGCGGAAATCGAGGTGCGCAGCGACCCGCCATTTGTGCCGCGGCCGGATCTGCGCGGAGCGCTCGCCGCGGAGTGGGACGAGCGGGTCGCGGACCTGCACTACGCGGATACCCCGGAATTCGCGACCGGCCACGGGGTGTCGGTCGAGTGGGACATATCGGAGGGCGCCTGCCGGGTGCTGCGCACGGCCTGGCTGCCAGTGGCGGCGGTGGAGAAGACCGAGACCGTCAATGTGCCCGATGTTGAGCTCTCGCTCGATGCCCTGGGTGCGATCACCGACGGCGCGGCGTTGACGGCCGCACTCGCACCGCTCGTGCATCACTACCGCACATGGATCGAGCACGAGCGCGAGCGCACGAAATCGCTGCCCGAGCGCCATCGCGAAACCGCTACCGAGTTGCTTCGACTGGCCGGGGTCGCCGCGAGCCGGATGGATCGGGGGATCGCGGCGCTGGCGGCCGATGCCGATGCGCTCGATGCGTTTCGGGTGGCCAACCGCGCAGTCGCACGCGCGTTGCGCCGAAGGCTCAAGCTCGAGGCGCAGCCCCGGTGGCGGGTCTTCCAGCTCGCCTTTCTCCTCCTCAACCTCGCCGGGCTCATCGACCCGACGGATCCTCACCGGGAGACGGTGGACCTTCTCTTCTTCCCCACCGGCGGCGGCAAGACCGAGGCGTATCTCGGCCTTGCCGCCTTCGCCATGGTGCTGCGCCGATTGCGCCATCCAGAGGATCAGGGCCGGGCGGGCGCCGGGGTGAGCGTGATCATGCGCTACACGCTGCGGCTGCTCACTCTCGACCAGCTGGGACGTGCAGCCGGACTCATCTGCGCGCTCGAGCTCGAGCGCGAGGCGAACGCTGCTCGCTTTGGCGCCTGGCCGTTCGAGATCGGGCTCTGGGTCGGCAAGGCGGCCACACCGAACGTGCTCGGCCGCAAGGGCGACAGCCGCTCCGACAGCGCACGGGCCAAGGTGCGCCAGTTTGCCGCCGATCCCAAGGGTAAGCCCGTGCCGATTCCGCTCGAGAACTGTCCCTGGTGCGGGACGCGCTTTGGGGTGAATTCGTTTTCTCTGCTGCCGAACAGCGATCAGCCCCGCGACCTGCGCATCGTGTGCGCGAATTTCGAGTGCGACTTTACGCGGGATCGGGCCCTCCCGATCGTCGCGGTGGATGAGCCACTCTACCGGCGGCTGCCGGCGTTCCTGATTGCAACGGTCGACAAGTTCGCTTCCCTCCCCTGGGTCGGGGAGTCCGGCGTGATCCTCGGCGGGGCCCAGCGATATGATGCCCATGGTTTCTATGGCGCGGCTGATCCCAGCCAGGGCAAGCCTCTGTCGGCCCCGCTGCCGCCCCCGGACCTCGTGATCCAGGACGAGCTGCACCTGATCTCAGGGCCGCTCGGCACCATGGCCGGCCTCTATGAGACCGCGATCGAAGCGCTCGCCCTGCGCGCGCTCGAAGGCCGCGCCATTCGGCCCAAGATCGTCGCCTCGACCGCGACGGTGCGCCGCGCGCAGGATCAGATCCAAGCGCTCTTTGCCCGATCGATCACGCAGATCTTCCCGCCGCCGGGCCCCGATCGGCGCGACTCGTTTTTCGCGCGCATTCGGCCGGCGACGGAGGTGCCCCCGCGCCTTTATCTCGGAATCGCGGCCCAGGGTCGCAATCCGAAGGTCGTGATGCGCCGGGCGGTGCTCGCGCTCATGGGAGCCGCGGAGCGCTCCTACCGGGATGCCGGCGGGCACAAGAACCTGACGAATCCCGCCGATCCTTACATGACGGTGCTCGGCTACTTCAATGCGCTGCGCGAGCTAGGGAGCGCCCGCCGGATCCTCGAGGAGGAGGTCCAGAACACCCTCAAGGCCTATGGGGCGCGCAAGCGCATCGGGGAGGCCACCGGGCTGTTCCAGGACCGCAAGACGTTCTCCGAGGTCCTCGAGCTCACCTCGCGGGTCTCCACCGACAAGGTCGCCGAAGCCCGGCGCCGTCTCGAGGTGCCCTATCACGACATCGACCAGCGCGTCGATTGCGCGATCGCGACCAACATGATCTCGGTCGGCCTCGACATCCCGCGGCTCGGTCTCATGGTGGTGCTCGGGCAGCCGAAGACGCATGCCGAGTATATTCAGGCGACGAGCCGCGTCGGTCGGGATGACCGGCGCCCTGGGCTCGTCGTCACGCTGCTCAACATCCACAAGCCGCGCGACCGCTCGCATTACGAGCGCTTCCGCCACTATCACGAGACGTTCTACCGATCCGTCGAGGCGGGCAGCGTGACACCGTTCTCCGCGCGGGCGCTCGATCGCGGCTTTGCCGGCGCCCTGGTCTCCTTTGCCCGTCACGCCGAGCCGATCCTGACGCCCCCACGAGGCGCCGAGCAAGTCGATACGGTGCGCGCAGACCTCGAGCGCCGGCTCCTCGAGACCTTTCTGGCCCGGGTGCGGGCGCAACCGCTCTCGGATGAGGCCGAGCGCGAGGAGCGCCTGCGCAGCGTGCAGAACCGCATCGTTGATCTGCTCGATGCCTGGCAGACCATCTGGGAGGACTACCGTGCGACCGGCACGGCGCTTCAGTACCAGAAGTACGAACTCCCCAATCCCAAGCCTCTGTTACGGGAGATGCTGGATACGACCTTCGAGTCTCCGATCCACCGGAAATTCCGGGTCAACCGCTCGTTGCGCGATGTCGAACCCGAGGTCAATCTCTACCTCAAGGACCTCGCGGGGATGGATGTGGAGGAAGCCGAATGAGTCGCAAGGCGCACGGCCAGCTGCGGCGCGGCCAGGTGATCACGACGTATGGACCGGGCGCGCTCATCGACCTGCCCAAGCACTCGGCGATCGTGGGCGGCCTGGATACCTGGCCCAAGCCGCACGATCTTGAGGAGATTCTCGAGCCGCGACTCTCGCAAAAGCTTGCGCTCATGACCGGTGTGCGGACACCTAAGCTCTATGCTCCGCCGGCCGAGTCCAGCGATCCGAGTCAGCCGGCTCGGGGGATCGGCGCGTGGCGCTTTCCGGAATGGTTCATTGTGCAGGACGAGGGCGGTGGACAGGACCGGCAGCGCTCCCGCCGGCTCGTGCACCGCAAGTCACTCGATGAGAAGGGCCGTTTTGACGGTCGCGCCGTCGTTGCGACGCGCTTCGTGCGAGCCTGTCCGCGGGGACACGTGGACGATATCGACTGGCGCTACTTCGTGCACGGAGCCCAGGGAACGGCCCACCCCTGTCTCCGTCAGCTCTGGCTCGATGAGCGCGGCACCAGCGGCGACCTGGCGGACCTCGTGGTGCGGTGCGAGTGCGGCCGGCAGAGGAGCCTCTACGAGGCGACCCAGATCGAGATCAATCCGCTCGGGACCTGCCGCGGAGCGCGTCCCTGGCTCGGACGAAATACGAACGAGGACTGCAATCAACCGAGCCGGTTGCTCGTGCGCACAGCATCCAATGCCTATTTCCCGCAGGTCGTGAGCGCACTCTCGCTGCCTGATCGCGGCAGCGCCATCGATGCCGTGATCACCGAGCTCTGGGATGACCTGCAGATCGTCGAGAGCGCTGCGGAACTCAAGTTGCTCAAGAAAAAGCCCAAGATCGCCGCAGTACTCGCGGCCTTCACGGATGAGGAGGTCCTCGAGGCCATTCAGCCCAAGAAGCACGGCGCGGCGGAGGACCGTCCGGTCAAGCTCGTCGAGCTCGAGGCGCTCCTCGCGGCTCCCGACGGCTTCGGTGACGATGTGCCCATCGACCCGAATTTCCATGCGCGCCGGCTACCCGAGCGGATCTGGCGCCGTAGAGCCTGCTCGGACGGAATCGAGGCGGTCACTCAATTGCACCGCTTGCGCGAAGTCCTGGCGCTCGTCGGGTTCACCCGCCTCGAGGCGGTGATGCCCGACATTAACGGCGAATACGAAACCGACGTCGAGCGGGCACAGATTGCGATCGAGCCGGCGTGGTTCCCGGCGGCCGAGAACCGCGGTGAGGGGGTCTTCGTGCAGTTCAAGGCGGATGCCGTTGCCGCTTGGCTAGGGCAGTCCGACGTACGCAAACGCCTGGAAGGACTCGCACAGGGACACGAGCGATGGGCCGCTGAGCGGAAAAGCACGCGGTTGTTCCCAGGTGGCCCCTACATCCTGCTGCACACGCTTTCCCACCTGCTGATCCAGTCCCTCTCGCTGCGGTGTGGGTATCCGGCGAGTTCGCTCCGCGAACGGATTTATGTCGATCCGAAAGATCACCGGTACGGGATTCTCCTCTACACGGCGAGTTCCGATGCCGAGGGGACGTTGGGTGGACTCGTGCAGCAGGGGCGCTACTTCGAGGATCATCTCGCGCAGGCGCTTCGCATGGCCGCGCTCTGTTCCAATGATCCGGTCTGCGCCCAGCATGCCCCTGGCAGCAGCATGGAGGGACGCTGGCTGCACGGTGCCGCCTGCCACGGCTGTGCGCTCGTCGCCGAGACCTCCTGCGAGATGCGCAATGACTATCTCGATCGAGCGCTGGTCGTTCCGGTGCTCGGGATGCCCGATGCCGCATTCTTTCGAGGAATCGAGTGATCGACGCGCTGCTCGAACTGCCGCCGCATGTTCGTGAGCGCTTGGCCGGTGCACTCGAGAGCGGGTTGCTGCCGACGTCGCCGTCCGTCACGGCGCTGCAGTCGGTGCTGGGGAGCGCTGAATCGGCCGAGCGTGCCGGAAAGGCGCTTGCCGGACTTACGGCTTTTGCGCTCTCGGGTCCTGCGACCGGCGCGTGGATACGGAGCCTCGGGGCGGTAGAGTCGCGCGCACCGCGGGTGGACCTCGTCTGGTCGGGGCCCGAGGTTCCGGGCGTCGCTGCGCGCTCGACCCGGCGCGTGTACGAGGAATTGATTGGATTTGCGCGGCATTCGCTCTGGATCAGCACCTACGCGTTCTTCGACGGACCCCGGGCTTTCGAGACTTTGGCGCGGCGGATGGACGCCGTGCCGGGGTTGCGGGTCACGCTGCTTCTCAATCTACAGCGCAAGGCCGGGGATACGTCCAATATGGATCAGCTGGTCCGGCGCTTTGCGGATCGATTCTGGTCGGTCGAGTGGCCGGGCACGTCACATCCGAGGGTCTATTTCGATCCCCGGTCTCTCGATCTCGAGGGGCCTGGCGGCGTTCTGCATGCCAAGACGGTGATCGCCGATGAAGAAGCGGTATTCGTCACCTCCGCAAACCTCACCGAAGCGGCGCTCGATCGCAACATCGAACTCGGACTTCTGGCCCGGCACCGCCCGCTCGCGGCGAGCATCACGGCTCACTTTCGCGGTCTGATTGAGCGGGAAATGCTGATGCTTATGCCGGAGGCGTAGAAAAGTTTGACGCGGAGATCTTGTTGTCCACCCGCGCGTCGATCAGCACGATGTCGGGCCGATCGCTGAGTTTGAGATCGACCAGAATCTGCTGCACTTTGTGCAGCTCGGTCTCTGTGAAGTACACGATGCACTTGATGGTCTTCTTGGTGGCATTGGCCTTCGCGTAAATCTCGACCTGGTGCTTGAGGTTCTGTTTGAGCTTGCCGTTGCTCGCGAGCTTAAACTCGACCAGCGACTTGTCGGCCGCGCCCAATGAGATCTTAAAGTCCACCGGCCCGCGGCCGTTGTTGGGCTCGCGATTCACGTCGTAGGCCGTGGCATACCAGCACAACCGGTACATAATCTGGACATCGGCCTCGCGCCGCAGCGGCTGACCGTCGATATAGAAGATGCGCCAACCGTCCTGGTCCTCGATCACCTGGCGCAGATAGTGCACTCGGCGCAGGCTTTCGTCGAAACTGTCCGGCTCCTCCCTGTAAAACGCCGTGCCGAGCAGCTTGTCGTCCACAAACCGGCGCACGTTCTCGCCGAACTGAACCTCGGTTTCGCGGACCTTCAGGCTGCTGACCTTGTGAGCCTCCTCGCCCGTGTCTTCCTTGTCCTTGATGTAGTAATCGAGCATGGCCGGATACCGCTCGGCGGTGCGCGCGGCGGCCTCCCGCCGCTCCTTTTCGGTCGGCTCCTCCGACAGGCGCCGCAGGAAGTAATCGTTGATCTGGCCCCGGAGCTGTGAGTCCGGTACAGCCGCGCAGATTTCGGTGAACCGGTCGAGCAGGTCGGGGCGGTTGATCCAGGCCTCGTCCTTGGTGAGGATTTCTTTCGGGGTCAGCAGCACGAAATCGCCGAGGAAGACGGGTAACTCGTAATCTGCCCGCTGCCAGCGCCGGCGGTCATAGTCGAACCGCACCTTCTCGACCGTGAAGGTCTTTCGAAACTCTGCCCGGACATGCTGCCGCGCGAAAGTCTGCGTGTAGTCGAGCAGGAAACCCTTGATGAGATTGGTGGTGAAGTCGCTCAAGTGATCGCGGCCGACGCCGCCTCCGACCAGGCAGAGTTTCTCGAGGTGGCTCCCGCGCGTGATCGTCTCAGCGCCGAAATTGGTGAAGACGTGGTGCAAATTGCGGTGCAGTGATTTGGCGAAGTCCCTGCCGAGCCCGCTACCGTTGTTGCCGCTGCGGCTGAAGCCGAGCCAGTTCTGCTTGACCTCCTTGAACAGGAACCAATGATCCAGGAGGCCCTTGCTGATGGGCCCCTCGGTCGCGACGTCACGCAGGAACTTCACGTAGCGGATTATGCCGTCGTGGAGATCACGGTATTGCTGTTCGTCGCTGTCGAACAGCAGGAACGGGTCAACGAACAGCGGCAAGTCATTGATCAGGGAAACGTTGAACGCGCCGTAGGCTTCGAGCGTCGCGGGCGCGACCGCGAAGAAGTCGGTGAAGTAAATGCGCCTCGCGGTCATGGCCTTCGATACCGCCGGGCGGCGCGCGCTCATTTCTTGAGCAGCTGGTCTAGGGTGTCGACCCCTTCCTGCTTCAATACGGTGCCGAGTTTGGCGTCGGCGCGGTAGCCCCCGGCAAAGTCCTCGCCGTATGTCTTGCGCAGCGTGCCGACGAGCGTATCGCTGCGCTTCTTATGAATCTCGCCGTCGCAATCACGCATGCGATTATCGAGCCCGGTCGGAAAATGCTTCTTCGGCACGGTCATGCTCCTGGGGTTAGCGGATCGGACACTGGTTCAGGGCCAGCATGCGGGTTTCATTGTAGTAGCCGTCGGCGAGCGTGCGCAGATACGTTCCTACGTTCGATTTCCTCGGGGCCGCGATCTCATGCGGCATTGGCGACTCGTGCTGCCTCGGGTGAATTGGATCGTGCTCTGATCGCGATTTCTCCATTGCCGGTCGACGTTGGAATGAGTCCGGGCTTTTCGACTTTCTGGCCAGCCGACAACTTCGCCCAGTATCCCCGGTGCGGCACGGGGATGCCGGCGCGGCGGCACGCCTTCGCAAGGCCCACGTCGGTGACGCCATACGTCTCGGCCAGCGTCGCGATCGGCTGCGACCAGACCAGATCGTAGAGCTCCTGGCGGCTGAACCGATGAACATGGTGGCCGGTGTTCGTGACCATGCTCTGGTTATCCCGGGTTTTTCTCTTGCGGCGGGTTGTTTTGGATGCAGCAATCCCGCGTAATCGCTCGCCGTGGCGATCGAGAGCGCTTTGCCGGTGTTCCGTCTGGAAGTACGCATATCCGGCGGTTGTCTTCGGATCTTTGTGATTCAGAACGGCGCCGACCAAGTGCAGCGACACGCCGTCTTGCACGAGCCAGGATCCGACGGTGCGCCGCAGATCGTGGATCCTGATGTCCTGCAGTCCCGCGGCGGTTCGAACCCGGGTCCAGGCCGAACGCAGATCCTTCAGCGGTTGGCCGACAAAGGGTCCGCAGATGATGTAGGGGTTCCCCTGGATTCGCGGAATCATCTTCAGCCGTTCGACGGCCACGGTGGAGAGGGGAGCGAGCACGGGTTCCCCGTTCTTGGTACGTCCGATCGCCAGCGTCCGCCGATCCCAGTCGACGTCGCGCCACTGGGCCCTCAGAAGCTCCTTCTTGCGAACCCCAGTGAGCAGCAGCAGCCAGAGCGCGTGGCGCGCATGCTCATTGAGCTCGCCATCGATAGCGCGCGCCAGTGCGGGCATCTGCTCGCGGGTCACGTACACCTTACGTTTGCGCTCCGGGAACTCCTCGATGCCGGTGCAGGGGTTCGGGAACCCCCTCGGGACGAGACCCCAGGTCTCCGCGCAGTGGTACATCTTGCGTACGATCTCGAGCAGTCGGTTCGCGGCGTAGGGACGCTGGGCACCGTACGCGGAGTGGATGTCGGCGATATCCGCCGGGGTGACCATCACCGCAAGCCGGGACCCCAGCTTAGGAACGAGGAGGCGGTTCAGGTACCGCTCGTCGGTGCTCCCGCTTTGCTTCTTGGGCTTCGCGTGCTTGCTCAGATAGACGTCGACGAGCGACTTCACCGTATTCGCCGCCCTCAAGGCATCACCGTCCGCCTGAGGATCTTCCCGGTCTGCGACCTGGCCGAGAAATGCGCGCGCCTTCCTGCGCGCGTTCGAGAGTGTCAGTGCGTCTGCGCGGCCGAGATTGGCGAGCCGTTTGCGATGGTTCACCCGATAAGTGACCACGTACGCCCGGCGACCGGACGGATACACCCGCAAACCGAAACAGGGGATCTCCTCGTCCCAGTAAATGCATTGTGCGTTTTTCTCGCCGAAATACGGCACAATTCGCACGGTGTCTTGCCGGAGCTTTGCAGTGGACATGGGGGATTCGAACTCGCCTTTTGAGTGACCATTGAGTGACCAACACCGAGGGTACTCGGGCGCATCCCGACCTGCAATAGCGCAGAGGGCAAGTTGTAAGTGATTGAAAAGAAAAGAGTAACGAAGCCAGGCGAAGCGTGGCGAAGTCGGCGTAATTGGCTACGAACCATGAGGTCGGGAGTTCGAATCTCTCCGGGCGCGCCAATTATTCAAAGACTTGCGAACGCTCACCTAACACGGAGGGGTGAATATTCCGGGCATTGGTGAATATTTTCAGCTCCTGGGCTTCGCGCGGGTCATACCCCTGAGATAGAACCGCTTCGTCGTAGCCACGTCTGTGTGCCCCAGCCGGTCCCGCGCTT
>JAPTUI010000175.1 GCA_028067895.1 Pseudomonadota bacterium
TGTTAGGCACGCCGCCAGCGTTCAATCTGAGCCAGGATCAAACTCTTCACTTGAAGATATCGAGAATCAACAAAGTCAGAGTAAATCCAAAATGGCTCCAGTTACTGCTGGACATTTTGGTCACTCGGTCTTAGCGCCAAAGGCTCTTTGACACGAGTCCCCACACAAATTACCTGCCAAACTTTTAAAGATCGGCTGTGCGGCTGGCACACAGCGCTTCGAGTGAATCGCTTCGCTTTCGCTAGCGCCTTCGCTCTCGAAGGGGCGGGCAGTATATCCATCGTTTCGCGCCCGTCAACCTTCTTTTTCGTCGCTTCCTGCGGCGCCCTTCGCGACGTTCGGCGCGAGGCCTTCCGTTGCAAGGGGCGCGCAGTATAGCCCTGATTGAGGGCTTGTCAACGCATTGCAATCATTTCGTGCGTGAGGCGCCCCCCAGCACGCGTCGCAGGGGCTCAAAATTCATTTGAATCATATGCTTATGATTGCGGAACGCCCCTCTTTCCAACCCTGCGGCGCACCCGGAAGCGTCGCGGCACGGCCCGCTTCAGCCAGCAAGCTCGAGCTTGATCCGGGCGAAGCGCTTCGAGCCGAGCTGCACCACCGCATCCGTGCCGGCTTTCAGCGTCATGTCGCGGTCGGTGACGCGCTCGCCGTCGATGCGCACTGCGCCCTCGCCTATTTTTCGCGTCGCTTCGGAGGTGCTGGTCACGAAACCGGCCGCCTTCAACAGGTGGGGCAGACGAATGCCCTCGGGGGGCACGCTCAATACCTGGGGCGTGAGGTTCGCAGGTACGGCCCGCTCGCTGACACGCAGCAGGAATTCCCGATGCGCCTGCTCGGCGGCGCCGGCGCCGTGGAAGCGCGCCACCAACTCCTGCGCAAGCTCGAGCTTGACGTCACGCGGGTTGCGCCCGTCCGTCACCGCCTGACGCAGCGCCGCCACTTCGGCCAGCGGCCGAAATGACAATAACTCGTAGTAACGCCACATCAGGGTGTCTGAAATTGACATGACTTTGCCGAACATGTCCGCAGGCGGCTCGGCGATTCCAATGTAATTCCCGAGGGATTTCGACATCTTGTTGACGCCGTCGATGCCCTCGAGGAGCGGCACGGTGAGCACGACCTGCGGTTCCTGGCCGTAGGCGCTCTGCAGTTGACGACCCACCAGCAGATTGAACTTCTGATCGGTCCCGCCGAGTTCGACATCGGCACGCAGCGCCACCGAGTCGTACCCCTGAGCGAGCGGATAGAGAAACTCGTGGATCGCGATCGGCTGGCCGCTCTTGTAACGCTTGGCGAAATCGTCGCGCTCGAGCATGCGCGCCACGGTGTACTGGGCGGTCAGCCGTACGAAATCGGCCGCCGAGAGGCTCGAGAGCCACCGCGAGTTGAATTCGACCCGGGTGCGCTCGGGGTCCAGGATCTTGAATACCTGCTGCTCGTACGTACGGGCATTCGCCTGCACTTCTTCGGGGGTGAGCGGCGGACGGGTCTGGTTGCGTCCGGTCGGGTCACCGATCAGCCCGGTGAAATCCCCGATCAGGAAGATCACCTCGTGACCGAATTGCTGAAACTGGCGCATCTTGTTCAGCAACACGGTGTGCCCGAGATGCAGATCCGGGGCGGTCGGGTCGAATCCCGCCTTGACGCGCAGCGGCACGCCGCGGCGCAGCTTGCGGGTCAGGTCGGCCGCGAGCAGCACCTCCTGGGCGCCGCGTTCGAGTTCGGGCAACTGTTCATCGGGAGTCATGGGCGTTTTTAAGGCTATCCAGGTCGCGCGGGCCCGCTCGGCCGCAGCGCCAAGTGTATGCGAACCGGCGTGGCAGCTGGAATCGAGCCGAATACCTCGGGGGACGGGCATGCGCCTGACGTCGAACTCTGGTTTACTTCAGGCCATGGACGCTCAGGATCTTAAGTCGCCGCAGCTGTACATCAACCGCGAGCTGTCGCTGCTGGAGTTCAACCAAAGGGTGCTCGCCCAGGCCTGCGACGAATCGGTGCCGCTGCTCGAGCGGCTGCGCTTCCTATGCATCGCCTCGGGCAATCTCGATGAATTCTTCGAGATCCGGGTGGCGGGACTGAAGCAGCTGCAGGAGCTCGGTTCGGGACTGGCCACCGCCGACGGTCTCTCGATCGAGGAACTGCTCGACGCGATCCACACCCGCGCCGAGCGCCTGGTCGCCGAGCAGTACCGCTGCCTCAACGAGATGCTGCTGCCGGGGCTTGCGGACCAGGACATACTGCTGCTCTCGCACAGCGACTGGACGGCGACGGCACACGAGTGGCTCGGACGCTATTTCGAGCATGAGGTCGAGCCGGTGCTCAGTCCGCTCGGCCTCGACCCCGCCCGCCCCTTCCCCCGGATCCAGAACAAGAGTCTGAATTTCATCGTCCGGCTGGAGGGCCGCGATGCGTTCGGCCGCGACAGCGAGCTGGCGATCGTACAGGCGCCGCGCTCGCTGCCGCGCGTCGTGCCGGTCCCCGGCGAGGGCTCGCAGCGTCTGCTGGTGTTGCTCACCGGCATCGTGCAGGCATTCGTGCAACGGCTGTTCGCCGGCATCCGCGTACTCGGTTGCTACCAGTTCCGCCTCACGCGCAACAGCGACCTGTTCGTCGACGAGGAGGAGATCGACGATCTGCGCCGCGCACTCGAAGGCGAACTCGCACACCGGCGCTACGGCGCGGCGGTACGGCTGGAGACCTCGAGCGACTGCCCACACGACATCGTGCAGTTCCTGCAGCGTCAGTTCGCACTCGGGGAGCTCGACACCTACCGCATGCCCGGGCCGGTCAATCTCAACCGCCTCTCGGCGGCCTACGACCTGGTACCGCGCTCCGACCTGAAATACCCGGCGTTCACACCAGGATTGCCGCGGCGGCTCGCCGGCGGTGCCGACCTGTTCGCCGCGATCGGCCAGAAGGACCTGCTGCTGCATCACCCGTATCAGAGCTTCGCCCCGGTGATGGATTTTCTGCGCCAGGCGGCTGCCGATCCACAGGTGCTCGCGATCAAGCAGACGCTCTATCGCACCGGCAGCGACTCCCCGATCGTCGATGCGCTGGTGGCCGCGGCCAACGCCGGCAAGGACGTCACGGTCATCATCGAGCTGCGGGCCCGCTTCGACGAAGAGGCCAACATCGAACTGTCGAACCGGCTGCAGGAAGCCGGCGCGCACGTGATGTACGGGGTGGTCGGCTACAAGACGCACGCCAAGCTCGCCCTGGTGGTGCGGCGCGAACCCGGCGGCATCCGCCGCTACTGCCACCTCGGCACCGGCAACTATCACCCGCGCACCGCCCGCCAATACACCGACTACGGGCTGTTCACCTGCCGCGACGAGGTGGGCCAGGACGTGCACGAACTGTTCCTCGAGCTCACCAGCCTGACGCGCACGCCGCGCCTGGCCTGTCTGGTGCAGTCCCCGTTCGGCCTGCACGAGGCGATGCTCGCCAAGATCGAACGCGAGGCCGAGCATGCCCGCGCGGGCCGGCCGGCCCGGATCATCGCCAAGATGAATGCGCTCGTCGAGCAGCAGACCATCGAGGCGCTGTATCGTGCCTCGCGCGCCGGAGTGCGCATCGAGCTGATCGTACGTGGCGTATGCGCACTGCGCCCCGGCGTGGCCGGCGTATCGGATAACATCGAGGTGCGCTCCATCGTCGGGCGCTTTCTCGAGCACTCGCGCGTGTTCTACTTCGAGAACGGCGGCACGAGCGAGATGTACCTGTCGAGCGCCGACTGGATGGAGCGCAATTTCTTCCACCGCATCGAGGTGGCGTTTCCGGTCGAACGGCCTTCGCACCGCCAACGCATTCTCGATGATCTCTCACTCGCGCTCGCCGACACCGCACAGGCTTGGCGGCTGCGGCCGGACGGCTGCTACGAACGGGTCAGCGGCACCGAGTCACCACGCATCAGCCTGCAGGGCGAACTCCTGGCGCGCAACGCCGCCGGGACGCTGTTCGGCGCCTCGGGGTCCTAAGCGCCGAGGCGCTCAGCGCCGTCCGGCGACGAGGCGCAGGTGCACGCCGGCGGCGCGCAGGTACTGCACCTCTTGGTGCAGATCCGCTGCGGTGAGCGGGTGGGCCGCGAGCCAGCGAGCCGGAAACGCCAGCCGCAGCGACTTCGGGCCAGCGCTAAGGCGGATCGGCGGCAGTGTGCCGGGCTCCCGTCCGCGGTGCAGCAGCACCGCGAGCCGCAGCAGCACGATCAGGTAGAGCGCATCCCGATCCCAGGGCGGCACGAGTTCAACGAGTCCCTCGGCGATGAGTTTGCGCCGGTGCGCCCCGACCAGACGGGCGAGCAGACTCTGCTCACCACGGGAAAACCCCGGCATGTCCGCGTTCTCGAGCAGGTACGCGCCGTGGCGGTGATAGCCGCTGTGCGCCACATCGAGGCCGATCTCATGCAGCCGCGCCGCCCACTTCAACGCGAGCTGCGCACTCGGCACTGCGCGCAGTTTCCACCCCGCACGGGCCGTGCCCAGAAATTTCAGCGCCGTCGCCGCGACGCGCTCGGCTTGCTCGATATCGACGTGATAGCGCAGCTGCATGCTGCGCACGGTGCGCTCGCGGGCATCCTCCTCCGTGTTGCGCCCGATCATGTCGTAGAGCAAGCCCTCACGCAGTGCACCGTCGGCGATGCGCATCTCCTTCACCCCGAGCGCCGCAAACACTTCGGCGAGGATGGCCAGCCCCCCGGGAAACACGGGGCGGCGATCGTCGGTCACCGCCGCGAACTCCAGGGCACGGACGTGGCCGGCGGCGACCACCGCCGCGACCAGCCGCTCGAGTCCCCGGGCCGTGATGAGCGCAGCGCCGGGCAGCAGCTCGCGCAGCGCCTCGCCGATGGCGCGCACGGTGCCTGAACTGCCCGCGCAGTACTGCCAGCCGCGCCGGCGGAACGCGCTGCGCAGCGGCGCGAGCTGCGCCCGCGCGGCGAGTCGGGCCGCCGCCATACGTTTGGCGGAAATCTTGCCGTCGCCGAAGAACCGCTCGCTCACCACCACGCAGCCGACCCGCAGACTCTCCAGTTCGAGCGGGCGGAGCCCTTCGCCGATGATCATCTCGGTGCTGCCGCCGCCGATGTCGATGATCAGGCGCCGCCCCGGCAGACGCGGCAGGTTGGCCGCAACGCCCGCATAGATCAGACGGGCCTCTTCGCGGCCGGAGATGATCTCGATGGGATGCCCGAGCGCTTCGCGGGCGCGGGAGAGAAACCAGTGTTTGCGGTGGGCCAGGCGCAACGCGCTGGTGCCGACGGCCCGCACGCTGCCGGCGCGCATGGCCCGCAGGCGCTGCCCGAACCGCTGCAGGCAGGCGATCGCCCGTTCGGCGACCGCCGGATCAATCTCGCCGTTCTCCTCGACACCGGAGGCGAGCCGCACCATTTCGCGCAGCCGATCGATGATGACCAGCTGGCCGTGCGAATAGCGCGCCACGACCATGTGGAAGCTGTTCGAGCCCAGATCCACCGCCGCCAGCACATCGGGGCGGGATCGTGCAGCGCGGCGAGGCGTACGGGTTGCGCGGGAGGCGGCCGGTCGTCGCACGCGGCTGGGCGCCCGCTCAGGCGGCGAACGAGGAGCCGCAGCCGCAGGTGGTCGTGGCGTTGGGGTTGCGGATGACGAACTGCGCGCCCTCGAGACCCTCGCGGTAGTCGATCTCCGCGCCCATCAAGTACTGCACGCTCATCGGGTCGACGAGCAGCTTCACGCCCTGATTCTCGATGCAGGTGTCCCCGTCCTGAACCTGCTCATCGAACTCGAAGCCGTACTGCAGGCCAGAGCAGCCCCCCCCCTGCACGAACACGCGCAGCATCAGGTTCGGGTTGCCCTCGCCGCGGATCAGGTCTTCGACCTTGCGTGCAGCCGCGTCGGTGAAAATCAAAGCAGCATCGGAAGTGACGTCGGTGGTATTCATGCGCAAAGTCTAGGAGCAGCGCGCGTCCAGGTCAAAGATCCGCCGCCGGCGCTCCTCACGGCACCGATATGGCGCTCCAGGGATAGGTCTGCACCAGCGGGGCGATGTTCGGCCGGCTCGAACGCACCGTCACCGTCAGACGCTCGGGCTTGAAGCCCGGCGGCAGCACCAGGGTCGGTTTGAATTCCTGGTAGTAACGGAAGCGGTAGCGCAGGTCGGCCGCATGGCCCGTGAGCGCCTGATGGTTCAACGTCGAGCCGCCCGGCCCGCTGCCCGCGACGCTCAAGCTCACCGTCCCAGCCACCTCGCCATCCGGGCGATCGCTGCGCAGCAGCGAGAGGTCCGCCCGGAAATGCAGCGGCCGCTTGCCCGGGGACAGCTGCACCTCCCCGACGCGCACCCCGATCGCCGGGGCACCGGAGGCGAGCACACCGCGGTAGAACGCGAGCTTCTCGCGCTGCCGGGCGATCTGGGCCTGCAGCTGCGCAATGGTGTGCGTCACCACCTCTTCAGCATGGGCATGTCCGGCATTGAAGGTCTGCAGTTCCGCCACGCGGGCCTCCAAGGTCCGCTGCGTGTGCTTCAGCCGCTCGATGTCCGCTGCCAGAACGGCGTGCTCGTGGATTGCCGCAAGGATACTGTAGCCGGCACTGTAGCGACCGAGCTCAAACGCCAGATACAGCACGAGCAACGCCCCGAGGGCGAGCCCGATCCGCATCCCGCGGCTGCGCCAGGGACGCACCGACGCCATCGGCTGCGGGCTATTCACCCGCACGCACCTGCGCGTCGTCGCGGGTCCGACCGGTCAGCTCATCCCACCAGTCCGGCAGTGCCGGCTGTCCGGTGGGAAAGGCGAGCGGCGCGAGCTCCGTGAGGGCGCGCTGGTAGACCTTGCGCTTGAAGTAGATCACCTCGCGCGCCGGCTCCCAGAAATCCGCCCACCGCCACTCGTCGAACTCCGGCTCCGTGGTGCTGCGGAAGTCGAACGTCTCAACCTCGCGGCGCAGGCGCAGCAGACACCAGCGCTGTTTCTGCCCAATGCACACCGGATGGCGGTTGCGCCGCACGTACCGCGGCGGCAGCCGGTAACGCAGCCAGCGCGCGGTATGTCCGAGCAGCTCGACGTCCTCGGCCGCAAGGCCGATTTCCTCGTGCAGTTCGCGGTAGAGCGCCTCCTCGAGGCTCTCCCCGGTGCGGATGCCGCCCTGCGGGAACTGCCAGCCCTTGCCGCCGGCACGCCGGCCGAGAAACACATCGCCGTCGCGGCGCATCAGCACGATCCCGACGTTGGCGCGAAACCCATCCGCATCGATGATGTCGCCGCCCATGCCCTGCCCCGAGTGCGTCTGGTTCATTCCGGTCCCGTCTCTAGGCTCGCCGCTCGGCGACGCTGCGCCGGTCCTGCAGGTACTCCCGACCCTGGCGCATCAGGGCCACGAACGTGTCGTGGTCGCGCGACAGCACGGCGGTGCGGATGCGCTCGACGGACTGCACCAGCGCCTCGAGCGACTCCGCGCCGTAATCGTTCAGACTTTGAATCTCGTAGTACAGCTCCGGACTCTCCGCGGCGACACAGGCAGCAACGTCGAGCTGCGCATCGAACGTGGTGCTCGAGAGCCGCGCGAGCTTCGGCGCCGCCTCGCCGCTCTCGGCGAGTGCGGTGAAAAACGCGATGTTCAGCGCATGCGACAGGCCGAGCACGTAGGCGATCAGCCGATCGTGATCATCGAGGCTCATCACCACCTGTTCGACCATGGTCGGGGCGAACAGCGCGCGCGCCGCAGCGAGCGCCTCGGCGTGGCCGAGGTCGACGAAAATGACGTGTCGCCCGGAGAGCAGTTCCGTGTCCGGCCCAAACATCGGGTGCACCGAGGTGACGCGGCAACCGTGCGACTTCAGCGCCTGCAGCCCCGAGCGCAGCGGGGACTTCAGCGAGCCGACGTCGAAGATGAGCCCGGCGGGACGGCGCAGCGCGAGGTCACGCAGGATCGCATCGGTCGCCGCGAGCGGCGTGGCGAGCACGATGCAGTCGTGCGTCAGGTCGCTGGCGCGCCAATCGGCCACCGTGGGCACCCCGGCCACCGTCCCGGCCGGATCGGCCGCCTCCACGGCGAACCCCTGCGAGGTGAGGAACTGCACGAACCAGCGGCCCATCTTGCCGCCGCCACCGATGACCAGCGCCCGGCGGCCCGAGCCGGTGCCCTGCGCCGCGACGCTCGCCTGCTCCTGCGTGGTGAGCGAGGCACGAATCAGCAGGCGCAGCAGCTCCTCGGCGAGCACCGGGGAGACACCGAGTTCGGCGGCCGCGGTGCGCGCCCCCATAAGCACCTCGCGCTCGCGGCCGTAATCGCGTGTCGGGTGGCCGGTGGCCCGCTTGACGCGCGCGACCTCGGCGCTGAGTGCCTTGCGCTCGGCAGCGAGCCGGATGAATTGCCGGTCGAGCTCGGTGAGCCGGCGGCGCAAATCATCCAGGGTCACATCGTCGCGGGTCATGCGGAGCAGTCCGATCACTGCGCGGTAGGCAGCCATTTCTTTGTATCGGGCCGGCGGCGGCACCGCAAGTCGAATTTCACGCCTGCCGCGCCGCGGCACTTTCCCGTACCATGCCGACCATGTCCACGCAGACCGAATTGTCCGCCGGCACCCCGTCGGCCGAGCCGCTCGCGATCCTCGAGCGCTGGCTCGGGGAGGCCCGCCGCGCGGCCACGCAACCGAACCCGAATGCGATGGTGCTCGCCACCTGCGGTGCGGACGGACGGCCGTCCGCGCGCGTGGTGCTGTGCAAGGGCATCACCGCCGAGCCGGGGTACATCGCCTTCTATACCAATTACGCCTCGCGCAAGGGCCGGGAGCTCGCAGCCACCGGTCGGGCCGCAGCGGTGTTTCACTGGGACGCGCTGCACCGTCAGGTGCGCATCGAGGGCCCGGTGGTGCGCGCACCGGCGGCCGACAGTGATGCGTATTTCGCCTCGCGGCCCTGGCAGAGCCGCCTCGGCGCCTGGGCGAGCGAGCAGAGCGAGCCGGTCGAATCGCGCTCGGCGCTCGAGCGAGCGCTCGGCGCGGCGGCCGAACGCTTCGGCGCGCCGGTGCCGAATGCTCAGGGCAGCGAGCCGCCCTTTGGCGGACCCATCCCGCGCCCCTCGCACTGGGGCGGTTTCCGCTTGTGGGCCGAATCCGTGGAGCTGTGGATCGAGGGTCCGGCGCGCATTCACGACCGCCTGGAGTGGAAACGGGCACTCACGGCGGCGGGTGAATCGTTCGCGGCCGGCCCCTGGAGTGTCACCCGATTGCAGCCTTAGCGCCGCGCTAGAGGTCCCCGAAGCGCTGCTGCAGCAGCGCGAGCAGCGTCACGGCCGCCGTCTCGGTGCGCAGCACGCGCGGGCCGAGCCGCACGGCATGAAAGCCCTGCTCGAGCGCCGCTTGCGATTCCGCGGCGGCGAGCCCTCCCTCCGGTCCGATCAGGACCAGCACGTCCCCGGCGGCCGACGGCAGCGCATCGAGACCGGCGTGCGCCTGCGGGTTCGCCAGCACATGCAGCGTCCCGGCGCCGAGCGTCGCGAACAACGTCGGCAGCGGCTGCGGCAGATCGATGTGCGGCAGGCGGCTACGCCCGCTCTGCTCACAGGCCGACACCGCGATGCCGTGCCAATGGCGCTGCTTGCTGCGCGCCTGTTCGGCATCGAGGCGCACGACGCTGCGCTCGGTCAGCACCGGCACGATACGGGTCACGCCGAGCTCGACGGCCTTCTGGACGACCCAGTCCATGCGCTCCCCGCGCGAGATCCCCTGCGCCAGAGTGAGCTGCAGCGGGGACTCGGTGCGACCCTCCTGCCGCGGCCCGAGCGCGACGTGCACCTCGCCCTTGCGCATCGCCTCGATGCGCCCGCTGTACTCCCCGCCCTCGCCGTCGAACACCTCGAGGACATCGCCCACCCCGAGGCGCAGCACGCGGGCGAGATGATTGGCCGTATCGCCGCGCACGGTGCAGGCACCGCCCGCCTGAAGCGGTGCGGACACGTGGATGCGCGTCAGTCGCACGTCGCCCGCTCGATCCCTTCGCGGGCCACCTCGACCATCAGGTCGATTTCCTCCGGGGTGACCACGTAGGGCGG
>JAPTUI010000218.1 GCA_028067895.1 Pseudomonadota bacterium
CAGCCGCCGAAGATCATCAGCAGCATCGTCAGCAGCGTTTCACGTTCCATCGGGAGGGCTCCGGCGGGCCGCGACCGCCCGCTCCAGTTCCTGAAGCAGCCGAGGATCGAGTTCCTCGACCGCCTCGACCAACGCGGCGGCCGCGCTGCGCGGCGTCGTGCCGAGCAATCGCGTCAGCGCGTTGCGCGCGCGGGCCCGCTCGACCATCTCACGCGCCACCTTCGGCCGGTACTCGAACGCCGCGCCCTTGCGCTGGCGCTGGATCAGCCCTTTCGCGCGCAGCCGGTCGACCACCTTGGCGGTGGTCGTATAGACCAGTCCCTGCGGCGCGCCCAGCCGCTCGTGCAGCTCGCGCACCGACGCGGTGCCGAGGTCCCAGAGCGCAGCGAGCACGCTGTACTCCAGATCATCCGCCGGCAGCCGAAAATGCGTCATGGGCCGAGTCTACGACCCGCGTCGTACCGGGACAAGCGCGCCCCAGAGGCCCGCTCAGCGCCTTGAGCCAGGCTTGACGGCTGCCGGCGCGGCCAGTGCAATGGCCCATCGCCCGCACACGCGCCCTCCGGTCCCGATGCTCCACGCCTCCCTCGCCCATGACCTCACCTGGCTGATCGGCGCTGCCGTGATCTGCGGCATGCTGCTGCGCCCCTGGGATCTCTCCGAGGCGCTCTGGGCGGCCGGGGGTGCGGCGCTGCTGGTGCTCGGCTCGCTCATTTCCACTCAGCAGGCGCTGCGCGCCGTCGGTCGCGGCACCGACGTCTATCTGTTTCTCGCCGGCATGATGCTGCTGGCGGAGCTCGCCCGCAGCGAGGGCTTGTTCGAGTGGGTTGCGGCCCACGCGGTGCGCACGGCCGCCGGCTCACCGCGGCGGCTGTTCGGATTGATTTACCTGGTCGGGATCGCCGTGACGGCGCTGCTCTCGAACGATGCAACGGCCGTCGTGCTCACCCCGGCGGTGTACGCTGCGGCCCGTCAGGCGCGCACCGAACCGCTGCCGCACCTCTTGATCTGCGCGTTCATCGCCAACGCGGCGAGCTTTCTGCTGCCGATCTCCAACCCGGCGAATCTCGTGGTGTACGCGAGCCACCTGCCGCCGCTCGGCGAGTGGCTCGCGGCATTCCTGATGCCTTCGGCCGCGGCCATCGCCGTGACGTTCCTCGTACTGCGCGCGACCCAACGGGCCGCGCTCGGGGGCACATTCACCCACGCCGTCCCCGTGCCGCCCCTGGGGCGCGCCGGTCGGCTCGCTGCGGCCGGTATTGGCCTGACGGTCGTCCTCTTGCTGTGGGCCTCGGCGAGCGGACGCGAACTCGGTGCACCGACCTTCGCCGCCGCCGTCCTGATCCTCGCCGCGGTGATCGTGTTCGAGCGACGCAATCCCTGGCCACTGCTGAAGGGCGTCTCCTGGAGCGTGTTGCCCCTGGTCGCGGGGCTGTTCGTGCTGGTGGCTGCCCTCGGACGCACCGGACTGCTCGCGGCACTCGGGGTGCTGCTCGCGCACCTCGCACACCATGCCGGGGGACTCGCCGGGTTCATGGCCGGCGGAGCCGTGGCGCTCGCCAGCAACGTGATGAACAATCTGCCCGTGGCGCTGATCGCCGCGATGCTCGGGGCGAGCCATGGGCTCGCCGCGCTGCGCGCGAGCATGCTGATCGGGGTCGATCTCGGACCGAACCTGTCGGTGAGCGGATCGCTCGCCACCATTCTGTGGCTGATCGCCCTGCGGCGCGAGCAGGTGCACATGGACGCGATGAGCTTCCTGAAGCTCGGCGCGCTGGTCATGCCGCCGGCGCTGCTCGCCGCACTCGCAGCGCTCGCCGTCGGACACGCCGGCTGAGGCGCGTGCGCCCCCGGCGCACGGGGGTGAGACGACGGACGCGGTAGGAGGAACCTGCGGGCCCCTCTTCCCGACGGTGGGGAAATCTCTACAATCCGCCGATGAGGATCAAATACCGGTTTCGCCAAGTACGGCGGCTCACCGCGGCGCTGCTGCTCGGTGTGCTCCCCTCGTTCGCCCTCGCCGCGCAATCCGCCGCGACACCACCGGCCGCAGCCGGACCAGCGCCGCTGCCCGCGCCGAGCGTGATCCGTTACACGAAGAAGCCATCGGGGCTGAAGCACCTGTTCTTCCGGTCCCTCGGGGACATGAAGGCCTATTACACCGCGCCGCTGCACTGGAAGCGGCGCAACTGGGAGTACTTCGGCGGAGTGGTCGCGGCGTTCGCGATCGCGCACCACTACGATACCCAGGTGCGTCAGCACTTCGTCGGCAACTCGAACCCGCCAATCGGACCGAAACCGCCCTCGAGTGCCGTATACACCGATGCGATGCCTGGCTTCGCGGCCTTCGCCCTCACCTGGGGGTATGCGACCCTCACGGGCAGCCACGCCGGCAAATCTGAGGCGTGGAACATGCTCGAAGCCGCCGGTCTCGCTTCGCTGACCGGCGAGGCGATGAAATATACCTTCGGCCGGCAACGGCCCTACCAGACCAACGACACGAACAAGTGGTTCGCCGGCGGCAGCTCGTTCCCCTCGCTGCACGTCACGGCGGCGTTTGCCATCGGCACGGTACTCGCCGAATCGGGCAATCCGAAGATCCGCTGGCTGCGTCGCACGATCGGGTACGGCATCGGCATCGGCACGGCGTACCTGCGCATGAAGCACGACGCGCACTGGCTGTCGGACACCGTGGTCGCCGCCGCGCTCGGCATGGCCACTGCGCACTTCGTGCTCGACCGCAGGGCGGGCGAGGCCATGGACAACTCAGCGGTCACCGTCGTGCCGGTGCGCGGTGGCGCGATGCTGGCCTTCGCGCACGTGTTCCACTGACCGCACCGGGTTCACCAGGACAGATCCCGATCGGGTCCGGGGGCCTCTTGCGGCTGCGCACCTGAGTCGTGCGCGGGGCTACGCGACACGGCGGACGACTCGGACCCCTTCTCACGCCGCTCACGCCAGGCGACGAGCGCCTCGCGGCGCATCCGTTCTGCCGGTGAGACGGCCCCGGGTGCCCCCGAACCCTGCGCCGCGCGGTACTCGAGCCAGTCCCGGACCGCCTGACGTTGGCGCGCCTGCGCACCCTCGAGCGGCGCCAGAGCGCTCGTCCCGGCATCCCGCGCCGGCTCGGCCCCGGCGGCGCGTTCGGCCCGCGCGGCCACCCGCGCCCGATAGCGCTCCCGGATTTGTTCAGCGACCTCGCTGCGCTCGCCCCGCCGCTCGGCGCTGATCGCCGCGCGCGGCAGCCGGGGCAGCGGTTCGCGGTCGATACCCTGGGCGGCGAGACTGCGCGCATCGACGCGCATCTCGAGCTGCGCAGCGTGCAAGTGCTCGTTGACCAACTCCGCCCAGCGCTGACGGAGCGCGGCAAATTCCGCTCGGCCGGACGGCAGGCCGAGTTCAGCCCGCACCGTGCCGTTCATGTCCAAACCCGCCTTGGGCCCGAACCCCTCGAGGCGCACCTCCCGGGTGGAGGCGAGCAAATGGGCGTGGAAGTTGCGCGGATCGCCGAACGGACGCGGCGCGTGCACGGCCAGGTCGACCGCGACGCCGTAGCGATCGGCGATCTCGTGCGAGAACGTACGGGCGAGGCTCACGCGTGCCGCGGCAGACAGCTCCGCCGGCAGCGCCACCATGTACTCGCGCGCCACCCGCGAGTTCTCCCGCGACTCGATCCGTTCGGCGGCATTCCAGAGCGACGCCCGATCCTGAGCCCACTGCGGCGGGACGGCGAGCCGCGTCGGCAGCACGATCTCCTTGTGCAGCACGTCGCGGCGATTGCGATGGTCGTACAGCGCTCCAGTACGCTCATTACGGATGCGCTCCCCGGCCCGATAGGCGGCCGAAGCCGGCGCGTTGCGCCCACTCGAGCGCGACACCGTGTTGATCTGCATGTGAAAGATCGCCATCGCCCACCTGCACTGGCCGCCCCGTGCCTCAGCCCGCTCGCCGCAGCCTCACGCTCAGCCACCTCGCCGACGCCGCGGTCTTCAGAAAGCCCTCCAGATCCGCGAGTTGCTCGATCTGCGCGGCCAGCACGGCCGTCTCGGTGACGTGCTGCTCGCTGATGTGCAGCGAACGGCGCGCCCCGCGGGCACCGCTGCCGAATCCTCCCGCTCCGTCCCGTCCACGCGAGACACTGCGCCGGATGACCTCGCGCTCGCCGATCAGCCGGGAACAGAACTGCGCGGTGCCGCCGCGCTCACTGGCCGAGCAGCGCAAGATCAACGAATTGCCGCAGTTCTCGATGATCGTCTGGGCATCGCCCGCTCCGTAGAGCGCACTGACCTGGGCGATCGACTGCATCCCGAGAACGCACCGCCCGCCGAATTTACGCAGCCGCGCGAGCGCATCGCGCAACCCGTCGATCGCCCCGAGAGCGTCGAGTTCATCGACGATGAACCACAGCCGCCGATCCTCCGCCGGACCGTTCATCGCCTCGAAAATCGCCAGACGCATCCAGCTGGCGATGAGGGTGCGCACGGAGGCGATCTGCCCGGCGCGGTACGGCAGAAACAACACACCGCGCCCGGCACGCACCCACTGGCGCACGGAGCACTGCGGGGCAACCTGGCGACACACGTGCTCGAGCGCCGCGGTGCACGCGGCCGCGACCGAGCGGATCGAACCAAACATGCGCGCGTTCTCGGGCTCGAGAAACGGCTGCGCGGGGGTTCCGCAGAGCAAGGCCCGCAGTTCGGCGGCCGGCGCGATCGCGATCAGCTGCCACAGGCGCTCCAGATCGGCGCCGCTGCCCTCGGTACGGCGCAATACACTCGCGAGGAACGTCCGTGCATACCCGCGCCACTCTCGCGCCGAAGCATCCTCGCCGGCGGCGATCAGGCTGGCCGCGAGCTGATCGGGATCCTCCGGCGCGGTGAGTTCGGCAAACGGGTTCCACTTCAGCGCGCGCGGCTCGAAGGGGTTGAGGATGACGTCGCCGCGCGGGCGCGTATGGAAGCGATCGAGGTACGCGCCGTCGGGGTCGGCAATGACCGCCCGATCCCCGCGCGCGAGCAACGCCGTGAGCAGCTCGGCGATGGCCGTCGATTTGCCGGTGCCGGTGGTGCCGATCAGCTTGAAGTGCTTGGTCTCCTCCAAGGGCGCGAGCGGCACGCCGGCCAACGTAATGCCGGTGCGCGACCGGCGCCACCGAGCGGCGCGCTCGACACGCGCGCCCCGGCAATAGCGGTCCCGGGGCGCCCGGCGCAGCATGCGGGCGAGCGCCATCGAGCCGAGCCCCGCGAGCAATACGGCGGCGAGCCGCGGCGCATCGCGAATCCCCATCCCCCCGATCACGGCGCCTTCACCAGCAGGAAATCTCCATGCGCGCCGAACACCGGACCGGTGCGCTGCACGCGCACGCAGAGCCGACCGCGCGCGCCGCATCGGCGCAGTTCGACCGAACCGCCGTACTCACGCAGCCGCCTGACGTCTGCGGCAAAGAGCGCACGACGAACCCGCAGCGCATCGATCTGGGCCGCAGTCGGCACCAGCAAGTGCACCGCGAGAACGGCCGTTGCGGCACTGGCGAGTGCGGCCGCGGCACTCCAGAACGCCGCACGCATCCCGACTGCGCGGCGCAGGCCGAGCAGTTGCGCTCTGGCGTCGTCGGTCTCGGCGCTGAGCTCGAGGAACGCATCGCGCGCGGCATGCGCGACTTCGGCGCGCACATTCCGCTCGAGCGACTGCACCTGTTCGCCGAGCAGCGCGAGTGTCTCCCCGGCGAGGCGCTGCTGCGACTGGACCGTCTCAAGCAGCAGCCCCACCTCGAGCGGCTCGGACATCGCGCGCACCTCACTCATGACTCCACCCCGCCTCCGGCCCGTGCGCGGCGACGGCCGGCGCCGCGCCGCGCACGTCCCGAACGGCGGCCAGCGCACGCTGCGGCGCGAGCCGCACGCGCAGCCAGTCGGGCGTCGAGGCAAGTTTCAGATACCCCTCGAGATCCGCCAGACGCTCGAGCTGCGCGTCCATCACGGCCGGCTCGACCTGCCAATGCTCCGACTCGCTCAGTGCGCCAAACAGCTCGCCCGGGCGGCGCGAGCGGCTGCGCATGGTCCGCACGACTTCCCGCTCGCCGATCAGACGCGAGGCAAAGCGCGCGGTGCCTCCGTGCTCGCTCGCCGAGCAGCGCAAGATGAGTGAATTCCCGCAGTTCTCGACGATGGTCTGTGCCTCGCCGGCCCCGTAGGTACTGGACACCTGGGCCACTGACTGGAACCCGAGCACGCAGCGGCCGCCGAACTTGCGCAACCGCGCGAGCGCATCCTTCAGTCCATCGATCGGTCCGAGCGCATCGAGTTCGTCCGCCACGAACCAGAGCGGCTCGGCGCCTTCGGCGCCGTGCAGCGACTCGAAGATCGCCAGGCGCATCCAGGCCGAGATGCTCGAGCGCAGCGCGGCGATTTGACCGGCGCGGTAGGGTACGAACAGCACGCCCTCGCCCCCGCGGACCCACTGCCGGACCGACAGCGACGGTGCGCGCTGCTCGGCGACGTACTGCAGCGCACCGACTGCCGAACTCGCCACGGAGCGGATCGAGTCGAGCATTCGCGCATTGTGTTCATCGAAGAACGGTTGCGCGGGCGTCCCGCCGACCAGCAGCTTCAATTCGGACGCATCGGCCACGACGAGCAGCTCGTAGAGCTGCGCCACGTCGGTGACCCCTGCGGCACGTGCCTGGGACGTGACGGCGCTGAACAGCGTGCGCGCGTAGCCGCGCCAACTGCGGTCGGCGCCCTGCTGATCGGGGATCAGCGCCAGGGCAAGCTGTTCGATGTCGTAGGGCGCATCGATCTCGGCGAACAGGTCCCAGCGCCGCCCTGCCGGCTCGAAGGGACTGAGGATGACGTCGCCGCGACGCTCGCTCTTGAACCGGCGCGCATAGGCGCCGTCGGGATCGGCAATCACCGCCCGGTCACCGCGCGCCAACGCCCCTTCGAGCAGCTCGGCGATGGCGGTACTCTTGCCGGCGCCCGTGGTCCCAATGATCTTGAAGTGCTTCGTTTCATCGAGGCGCGTCATCGCAACGCCCGCCAGCGTCAGCGCACGGCCGGCCCGATGGCCGAGCTCGGCAGACGCCGCGGCTTGCCGCATCCGGATTGCCGCCGATTCCTGTGGGACGCGCACGACGGCCCCACGGACATACTGCGGGCCAGGCGCCGGGCGCCCGGCGGCCAGTGCGCGTCCGGCGCCGTACCCAGCGAGGACGCTGGCACCCGCGGCGCCGGCAATTTCCAACGCGCCACCGAATGCACTCCAGGCGTGCATCGACGGGAAGATTAGTGCACTTGCCATGCCGATCCCGGCCGTGACCGCACCGGCGAGCATCGGGGAAGCCAGCCAGCGCCCCAGCGTCGCCCGCGACTGCCCGAGCGCCACCCACATCGGGGCTTGGACACTGCCGTACGCAATTCCCAAGCCCGTCCAGCCGCGCGTGAGGCTCTCGATGCCTTGCGCACCGATCATGCGCTGCGCACCGGTGAACCGGTGCCTGCATGGCGCACACGCGCACCATGACGCGCACATCCGCGCCTGCTCTCGAGTGCCGGCCGCGCGGCGTCAGGTCGAAACCAGATTTCCCGCACCGTGCGACGCTGTCGCTCGAGCCCACACTGGATCACTACGTCGACTACCGCGTGCAGCAGACTGTGAATGTCGCGCCGCGCCAATGCTCGACCGGCTGGATGCTGCTTGATCAACAGTACGAGTTGCTCGAAGGCGAGCGCGGCGCTCGAGGCATGCACGCTCGTGATCGAACCGGGATGCCCGGAATTGACGTTGCGTAGATAATCGAACGCCTCCTCGGCACGCAGTTCGGCGAGCAGCACCCGATCGGGTTTCATGCGCAGGCAGGCCTCGAGCAGTTGCTTCGGGGAGACGCGCTAGAGTCCCTGGCCGTCCTTGCTGTAAAAGAGACGCACGTGGTTCGGATGAGCGTCGAGTCTCAGTTCCGGCGCGTCCTCTATGGTGATCAGCCGCTCTTCGGAGGGGATTTCCGCAATTAGCGCCTTGGTCCAGGTCGTCTTTCCCGAACCCGTGGGACCCGACACGATGATGTTGCGGCGGCTGTGCACGGCGAGGCGCAGGAACGCCTCGTAGCGATGCGACTCGAGCAAAGTACGCAGTTCATGCTCGATGGCCTCGCCGGGCCGTCGGGCAACGCGCGTCTCGCGCAGCGCTCCCTGTCCCGAGAGCGCATCGATGGTCCAACGCGTATGCGCGGGTCGACGGATGTTGACCGCAACAGATCCGCTCGGGGTCACCGGCGGCATGGCGATTTGCACGCGCTCGCCCCCGGGCAGCGCACCGCACAAGAGCGGATGAGATTCGTCGATGCGTTGATGGGTGTGGTGCGCCACCAGCTTCGCGAAGCGCCGGCACCACTCGAAATCCGCTGCTGGCAGCGGCTCGCGACTCCAGCCTTCGCCGGTCTCCAGGAACGCCTCGCCCGGCCGATTGATGCACAGTTCCGTCAACCCCGGCCGCGCCAGCAGCGGCTCGAGCACACGCAGCGTCAGCTGCAGCGCCGAGGCGTCCGGGCCGCCATCGGGCACGGCGGACGGCAGATCAGTGAGAACGCAATGCATAGACGGACCTGAAGTCCACGTCGCGCGCGACCAGTACCTCGATACGCTGCCCGTTCGGCACCTCGATGGTCGGGGGGATGTCTTCGGTACCCCGCAGCGTATCGGCGAGCACGTTCTCCCCGG
The DNA here is from genome assembly GCA_028067895.1 of Pseudomonadota bacterium. Lineage (GTDB taxonomy): Bacteria > Pseudomonadota > Gammaproteobacteria > Steroidobacterales > Steroidobacteraceae > 13-2-20CM-66-19. The sequence goes on from JAPTUI010000218.1 coordinate 8,715, forward strand.
CACTCGGATCGAAGATCACGGCGTTCGCGGAACGCTGCACTTGCGACTGCACGAGACCGGTGAGCGTCGAGACCATCAGCGCCGCACCGAAGCGCTGCCAGAAGTGCCGCTCGACCGTACCGGTCAATCCGGAGCGGCCGAGTGCGTCGGTCGCCGGAGAGTCCAGACGCACGATCACGCCACCGGGGGTGCGGGCCTGCGTCCAGATGACGAATACTCGCGCCATGCCCTGACGCACCTCACCGCGGGTTTGTCCGATCAACAGCGTTCCGCGGGGCAGCAACACGACCGTTCCGTCGGCACTGAAAGTATCCGTCGAAGTGATGCAAATGGTCATGCCGGGCAGCGTTGAGTCGATCGCCGTCTCGAGCGTACAGTCGATGAACGTGCCCTTCGGGAGCAGCAACCGCTGCTGCGGTAACACATACGCCCGGGTCGCGCTCATCCGGGTTGGACGCAGCAGCGCCTGGAGTCTCGAGCCGGACGATCCGCGGCGTGCGAGGTCTCCCCGATGCCCGGGGGACGTGCGCCCCGCGGAGCGCCGGGCAGGTGCTCGAGCCGCCGACGCGGCCCTGATCAGCACCGCGCCAGCGAACCTGCGCTCCCGCGCCGGCGGCATGCGCTGCGGCCGGCTCAACACGGCATCCGTGGGCGGATGCGCCGGCTGCAGGTCCGTCCAGCGCGCCAGCGCCGCGAGCGGTATCGCCGGGGCGGGCAGACTGCCGGCGTCCTGGAGGGCAGGCGCGATCGGTCGGGGGACGGGAATGGCCCCGAGCGGCGGCGGGACCCCGACGGGATTCGACTGCCGCGGCACCGCGTGCCGCTCCGACACTTCGGTCCGCTCGTGCAACACCCGACTGTAGTACCAAGTCAGCACCGCCCCGACGACCCCGATGGCCAACGCGCCTGCGAGCAATGCGTTCATGCGCGCCTGCAGAGAGCGCGTGCGAATGGCAAGCGTCGGGCCTCGTTCGCCATTGACCGTTGCGTTCTCGCCGGTCGGTGTGCCCGATTGGACCGCCGACCCGCGGCGCAATCTCGCTGCGCTGCGTGCGCGCAGCCTGCGCAACCATAGCCTGAGCATCAGCGCGCTCCTCCGTAGCCCAGGACGTTCCGTCCCCGGACCCGCGTCACGCGCCACACCCGCGGGGAGATTGTCCCGGAGGGCAGGCGCCGGCCCGAACCGGCGAATCCTTTGTTCACGATGCAGCCGGAAAGCCGGCCGCGGCGCAGGATGAAGCGCCGGGCGATGCGGTGAATGACCATCTGATCGGCCCGCATGTCAAAATTGACGACTGACTCGCTGCCGTCG
>JAPTUI010000606.1 GCA_028067895.1 Pseudomonadota bacterium
TACACCACGAATGCAATCACCCTGACCGGCACGCAATCCACCGATTTGAAGAGCGTGGCCGCCGCAATCAACCAGGCGGTCAGCGCGGTGGGCGGACTCGTCGCGACGGTCAACAGCGCTGGAACCGGCATCCAGATGAATGGCACCGCGGCTGCCGGCACAGGCCACATCGTCTCGTTCTCGGTGGCGAGCGCCACCAATGCGTCGGGCAACGCCGTCACAGCGGGCACCGGCACTCTGTCCGCCCTGGGCGTGGACAGCGCCGATGTCATTGGCACCTACGCCACCGGCGCGACCCCCATGTCTAATAGTACGGCTGCTTCGACAGCCGCCACTGTCACGGTTAATAGCTCGACGGCGGTAAGCGGGACGTACGCGGTGTCCATCGGCACTGCAAATTACACCGCAACCTTCAGTAATATCACCAGCGGCACTGGATCCAGTGGCCTTGCCGCTACCATTGCAAACTCACTCAATAGCAATACGTCATTCTCGTCCGCCGGATACCACGCCACAGCGGACACCACCAACGGCACGATCTCGATCTCCAATAACTCGTCGCAGACGGTTTTCACGCCCACCGGTACCTTCTCGGGCGTCAGCGGGACCGGGACCGGGACCGGGACCGGACAGGCCACTGTTTCAGGTCTGGCGCTCACCGCCAGTGTGGTGAGCCCTGCCGTGGCAGGAACCGGAACGCCCACGGCCTCATCGAGCACTCAGTACCTGAGCGGCGTCAACGTCACGACCGTGGATCAGTCTAACCTCACCCTGATCTCGATCGACAACGCCCTGCAGCAGGTCGCCACCAGCGGCGCGGCGCTCGGCGCCTACCAGAACCGGTTCCAGGCCGCCGTTTCGGGTCTGCAAACGGACTCGCAGAACCTGTCGGCCGCCAAGAGCCAGATCGTGGATACGAACTACGCGCAGGCGACCTCGACCCTCTCCAAGGCGCAGATCCTGCAGCAGGCAGGCACGGCGATGGTCGCGCAGGCGAACACGATTCCGCAGAACATCCTCACGCTGCTGCAGAAGCTACCGTAAGGATGCCAGGCGGGTTGGCATGAGGCTTCGGCCTCGAACGAGGACTCCGGAGGGCGGGCGCCGCAAGGCCTCGCCCTCTGGGCTTTGCGCCACCACCGTGGTGCGGGAGGTCGGCGCATGCCGACTTTGAAGGCCCACGGCGCAGGGACGGTGCACCGGTTCGGTTGATCCGTCCTGTCATAGGAGCGCTGCACAATGTCGAGTTCTTCCACCTCACCCGTCTCCGTCGCCAGCAGCACCAGTGCAGGAGCCGCCGGCGGCTCGGTCATCAACGTCTCCTCCCTGGTCTCGCAGCTCGTCGCGGCGAGCCAGGCCCCGCAGGAGGCGCTCATCAAGCAGCAGACCCAGTCGGTGACCTCGGAGATGTCCTCGGTCGGTCAGCTCAAAAGTGCGCTGTCCACGTTCCAATCCTCTCTGGCGGCGATCGACACACCGAGCGCCTTCGGCTCACTCGGCGCCACCAGCAGCACTCCCACCGCGTTCACCGCGACGGCGGGCTCCGGCGCAACGCTCGGCTCCTACAGCGTCTCGATCAGTCAGCTCGCCCAGGCCCAGCAGATCGTCTCGAGTACCGCCTACAGCAGCAGCTCAGCCACCGTCGGTACGGGCACACTGCAGCTGTCGCTCGGCGGCAGCAGCTTCTCCGTCACCATCGGCAGCAGCAACAACACCCTGTCCGGCATCGCCGCGGCGATTGACTCTGCAAGCGGCAACCCGGGGATCGAAGCCAGCGTGGTGACCGGCACGAGCGGCGCGCACCTCGTGCTCACGTCGACGCTCACAGGCGCCGCGAACACGATTTCAATCAGCGAGACCGACACCGGCAACGGCCTGTCGGGACTGACTTACGGCAGCGGCAGTACGAATTACACCCAGCAGACGGCCGCCCAGGATGCCAACTTCAGCATCGCGGGCGTCGGCTACACCAGCGCCAGCAACACAGTGGCTGACGCTTTGAGTGGCGTAAGCTTGAATCTCCTCGCCACCACGTCCGCGCCGGCAAGTTTGACGGTCGCGGACAATACCTCGACGATCGAGGGCAACATCAAGACGTTCGTCGATGCGTACAACACGCTGCAGGGTACGCTTGCGCAACTCGGCGGCTATGATGCGACCACCGGCACGGCCGGCCCCCTCCTGGGCAATGCCGCGCTGACGGACGCACAGAGCCAGATCCAATCCGTGCTCTACGGCATCGTGAACACGGGCTCATCCACCTATACCAGCCTGGCAAGCATCGGCATCACGGCGAACAGCGATGGCAGCCTGAGTCTCAATGCAGCGCAGCTATCGGTTGCGCTCAATAGCAATTTCAGCGCCGTCAGCAATCTGTTCACCGGCACCGGCGGTGTCGCCTCGGGCCTGAACACGGTGCTCAACAGCGAGCTCGGCAGCAACGGTCCGATCGCCTCGCTCAGCCAATCGCTGGTCCAGCAGAACACTGCACTCACCCAGCAAAGCCAGCAGCTGAGCCACCAGATGAGCCTGTTGCAGGCGAGCCTCACCCAGCAGTATTCGGCGCTGAACGCGCTGCTCTCGCAGTTGCAGAGCACCTCCTCCTATCTGACGCAGGCGTTCGCCACATTGCCGAACGCGCCAAAGGGAACCGCAAGCGGCTGATGCCGCGGCCCTCAAGTTGTCAGAGGTTGCGCCGCTACAGTGGGCATCAGGACACAGAGCAAGACACCGTGAGCCCTTACTCCGCACAATCCAAGGTAGCCGCCTATCGGAGCGTCAGTGCTCACGGCGTCGTGGCGAGCGCCGATCCTCACACGCTCGTGCTGACGTTGTTCGACGCGATCCTCGGCCGCCTGATCACGGCGCGCGCCTGCATCGAACAGGACCAGATCAGCCGCAAGGCGGGCTTGCTGCATAGTGCGGTGATTTTGCTCGGCGAGCTGCGCGGCAGCCTCGATCTGCAGGGCGGTGGATCGCTCGCACAGAATTTGAGCGGGTTGTACGAGTACATGGTGCGCCGGCTGTTGCACGCCAATGCGCACAACGATGCGGCGGCTATCGCCGAAGTCCAGAGCCTGCTGAGTGAGATCCGCGAGGCCTGGGCTGCGATCGGTCCAGAAGTGAGAGGCCAGCCGACGCGGACCGCTACGGGCTGATCCGATCCCGCGGCCCGCGCCGGCGAAGATCCGGCAATCGGGTCACTCCGTAGGGCGCCGCCGGTTCGGCGCGGCAGCAAAACGGCGGCAGCGTGATCCCCTGCCGGACGCGCCCTTCCGAAAGACGCGCGACGGGCGTGTCAGACCGCTTCGACCTCAGTGGCTGCTCTGCAGCGGGGAGATGTACGGATCAATGACCGCCTGGCCGGTACCCGCCCCAGGCGGATCCGGCGCGTCGCCCCCGTGACCGACGACACGAGGGCCGAGATCCGGACTGAAGCCACCGCTCACGGACCTGCGGTGCGTCCCCCTCCGGGATCAGCACCCGAGGGCATACTGGCCGCGCGGGCGTATCCTCGCCGACGTATTGGTCTGAGCTGATCTTGACGGCCACTGGGCCGGGCGCTCCGCCCGTCCAGTCCCCGCGCAGAGCGATGTCAGCCGACGAACCGCCGCGCATTCCTGAACAGCCGCATCCACCCGCTGTACTCCCCGGCGCCCTCGGGCCGCCAGGAATTCTGCACGGAACGGACCGAGCGCTCCGGATGCGGCATGGTGATCGTCACGCGGCCATCGGCGTTGCTGAGCGCGGCAATCCCGGCGGGCGAACCGTTCGGATTGTAGGGGTAGGTCGTTGCGACGTTGCGGCGATGATCGACGTAGCGGACCGCGACCTGAGCACTCTTCAGGCAGGCCTGCTCGGCCGCAGCGCTTGCGAATTCCGCCCGCCCTTCCCCGTGAGCCACCGCAATCGGCAGGAGCGAGCCGGCCATGCCCGCCAGCAGCACGGACGGGGAGTCGAGCACCTCGACCAGCGTCAGGCGGGATTCGTACTGTTCAGAGCGGTTGCTGACGAAGCGCGGCCAGTGCTCGGTACCCGGAATGATGTTCTTCAAGGCGGCGAACATCTGGCAACCGTTGCACACGCCGAGCGCGAAGGTGTCCGGCCGCTCGAAGAACGCCTGAAACTGCTCGCGCAGCGCCTCATTGAAGAGAATCGACTTCGCCCAGCCCTCCCCGGCACCGAGGACGTCGCCGTACGAGAACCCGCCGCACGCGACCACGCCGGCGAAGTCGCGCAAGGCGTGCCGGCCTGCGATCAGATCGGTCATGTGCACGTCGTAGGGCGCAAAGCCCGCGCGCTCGAAGATCGCGGCGGTCTCGGTGTGGCTGTTCACGCCCTGCTCGCGCAGCACCGCGAGCCGCGGGCGGGCTGCACCGCCGAGGTACGGTGCGGCGATATCCTCCGCGGGATCAAAGCGCAGATCGACCGAGAGGCCCGGATCGTGCTCGTCGGTCTGGGCGGCGTATTCCTCGTCGGCGCACTGCGGGTCATCGCGCAGCCGACGCATCTGCCAGGAAGTCTCCGACCATGCCGCGCGCAGGTCCCGCCAGGACTCCTCGAGCAGCACTCGCCCGGCACACTGGATCCGCACGCGCATCGCGCGCTGCGGCGCGCCGAGCCGCACGGCGTATTCGGCCAGCCCGTGACGCGAGAGCACCGCGCGCAGCGCGTCCTCGTCGTGCTGAGCGACTTGGAGCACGACCCCCGGCTCCTCGGCGAACAGCTGCGCGAGCGGCTCACCGCGCTCGGCAGGCAGCTCAACGTCCAGGCCGCAGTGCCCGGCAAAGGCCATCTCGAGCAGCGTCACGATCAGTCCGCCGTCGGAACGGTCGTGATAGGCGAGCGGCAGGCTTAAGCGCCGCAGCTCGGCCAGCGCGGCGGTGAGCTGAATCAGCCGCTGCGGATCATCGAGGTCGGCCGGTTCGCTGCCCATCGCCCCGTACACCTGGGCGAGGGCTGAGCCGCCGAGTCGCTGCCGACCGAAGTCGATCAGCCACAGCGCCGTCGGCGCTTCGGTGCGCAAGGCCGGCGTGAGCGTCTTGCGCACATCGCCGACGGGCGCGAACGCGGAGATGATGAGCGAGACCGGCGCGACCACGCTCTTCTCGAGGCCCTCATCGCTCCAGCGCGTGCGCATCGAGAGGGAGTCCTTGCCGACGGGTATCGCGATGCCGAGGGCCGGACAGAGCTCGCGGCCGACGGCCCGGACCGTCTCGTAGAGCGCCGCGTCCTCGCCCGGCTCGCCGCACGCGGCCATCCAATTCGCCGAGAGGCAGATATCGCCAAGCCGCTCGATGTCGGCCGCCAGGATGTTGGTGAGGGCCTCGGCAACCGCCAGACGCCCCGAGGCCGGCGCATCGAGCACCGCCACCGGCGTGCGCTCGCCGATTGCCATCGCCTCGCCGCGCACGCCCTCGTGATCGGCCAGCGTGACGGCCACGTCGCTCACCGGCACCTGCCAGGGGCCAACCAGCGGATCGCGGCTGATCAGTCCGCCGACCGTGCGATCTCCGATGGTGATGAGAAAGGTCTTGTCGGCGACCGCGGGCAGACGCAGCACCCGATACAGCGCCTGACGCACCTCGAGTCCCGTGGTGTCGAACGGGGTGCGCGGCGGCGCCTCGCTCTTGACGTCCCGCGTCATGCGCGGCGGCTTGCCGAGCAGCACCTCGAGCGGCATGTCCACCGGATCGTCCCCGAGGAGCGGATCGGACACGGTGAGCCGGCCGGTATCGTCAAGCTCGCCGATCACGGCGAACGGGCAGCGCTCGCGCTCGGCGATCGCGCGAAACGCCGGCAGATCCTCGGCCGTGACGAGCACCACGTAGCGCTCCTGCGCCTCGTTGCACCACAGCTCGAGCGGCGAGAGGCCGGACTCGGCACTCGGAATGGCGCGCAGATCGACCCGTGCCCCGCGCTGACTGTGCGCGACGGCCTCGGGCACGGCGTTCGACAGTCCGCCCGCCCCCACGTCGTGGATGAGCAGAATCGGGTTCGCCGCGCCCAGCGCCCAGCAGCCGTCGATCACTTCCTGGGCGCGCCGCTGGATCTCGGCATTGCCACGCTGCACGGAGGCGAAATCCAGTTCCGCGTCCGAGGCACCACTGCCGACCGAGGAGGCGGCCCCGCCGCCGAGGCCGATCAGCATCGCCGGGCCGCCGAGCACGATCAGCTGCGCGCCTGGCGGGATCTCGCATTTCTCCACGTGCGCTCGGCGCACGTTGCCGAGTCCGCCGGCGAGCATGATCGGCTTGTGGTAGCCGCGCACGCGCCCCGGCGCATCGCCCGCGCAGTGCAGCTCGAAAGTACGGAAATAGCCGCAGAGGGCCGGCCGGCCAAATTCGTTGTTGAATGAGGCGGCACCGATCGGCGCCTCGAGCATGATCTCGAGTGCCGAGGCAATGCGTCCCGGCCGGCCGAACGGCTGCTCCCAGGGACGTTCATAGCCGGGAAGACTCAGGTTCGAGACCGAAAAGCCGGTCAGTCCCGCCTTCGGCTTCGCACCGCGTCCGGTGGCGCCCTCGTCGCGGATCTCGCCCCCGGAGCCGGTCGCAGCGCCCGGAAACGGCGAGATCGCCGTCGGGTGGTTGTGCGTCTCGACCTTCATCAGGATGTCGATCGGCTCGCGGCTCGCGCGGTACGCGCCGCTCAGGGGATCGGGAAAATAGCGCAGGCCCTCGCCCCCCTCGATCACCGCGGCGTTGTCGCGGTAGGCCGAGAGCACGCCCTCGGGGTGGCGCTCATGCGTGTAGCGGATCATGGCGAACAGCGACTCGGTCTGTTCACGCCCGTTGATCACCCAGCGCGCGTTGAAGATCTTGTGGCGGCAGTGCTCGGAGTTCGCCTGGGCGAACATCATCAGTTCGGCATCGCTCGGATCGCGTCCGAGCTGTGCGAAGCTCTCGAGGAGATAATCGATCTCGTCGGCCGAGAGGGCGAGCCCCATCTCGCGGTTGGCCCGCTCGAGCGCAGCGCGCCCGCCACCGAGGGCCACCCGGCGCAGCGGTCGCGGCGAGGCGTGACGGAACAGCCGCCCGGCCTCGGCGGCATCGAGCAGCGCCATTTCCGTCATGCGATCCAGGAGCGCGGCCGAAAGCCGTGTGAGTGCCTCTGGCGCGAGCAGCCGCGACGCCGTCAGACGGTACTCGATGCCGCGCTCGATGCGCTGCACGGCACTCAGACCGCAATTGCGGGCGATGTCGCTCGCCTTGCTCGACCAGGGCGAAATCGTCCCCTCGCGCGGCACCACGAGCAGCGCCTGTCCGCCGCTCTCCCCGGGCGCCAGGGTCGGGCCGTAGGTGAGCAGCCGCTCCAGGCGCTCGCGCTCGGTTGGACTCAGGGCGCGCTCGAGCGCCGCGAAGTGCACGAACCGGGCGGTGAGGCCCGTCACCGCCGGCTCCAGCGCCCGGACCCGCTCGAGGAGTTTCTCGATCCGAAATCCGGACAACGCCGGTGCGCCCAGCAACCTCAGCACCCGAGGATCATTCATGGCAGGACTATTTCTTCTCGCCCGACGGCGGGGAATACAGCGGCATCGGGAACTGAGCCACGTTGGCCCCGCCCTCGAGGGTGGTGATCTTGCTCACACCCTGCTTCTTGACCTCATCGATGCGCAGCACCGAATGCAGGGGCAGGAAGGTGCGCTTCACGCCCAGGAACTCACCCTTGATGCGCTCCTCGGACGGGTCGAGCACCACCGAGGAGCGCTCCCCGAAGACCAGGTCCTCCACCTCGATGAAGCCGAACAGCTCACCATGGTTCACCTTGCGGGCATAGACTTCGTAGACCTTGCCCTGATTGATGAACAGGATGCGGAAAATGTGACTGGCTGCCATGGATTGGCGCACGCGCGCTGCTAGTGTGGGGGGCGCACATTATAGGGTATCGCCGCCCGGCGCCGCGGAATCCTCCGCCGCCCGGCGATACGGGCATACGTGACAGTACCGGCATCTCGGATCTCAAGACCATGACGCTTCGGCTACGCGTCATCAGCGCACAGCGCCGCCAGCTGGCCGGGCGCGACAGTGTGGAAATCGGCCCCGGCGGCGGCACCATCGGCCGCTCGGCCGACAACGACTGGGTACTGCCGGACGCCCGGCGCTACGTCTCGGCGCACCACGCCCGGATCTCCTGGCGCGAAGGGCGCTTCTACCTCGAGGACCTCAGCACCAACGGGGTCTTCGTGAACGATGCCGCCGAGCCGCTCGGCCGACAGGGTCCGGACGCCTATCGGTTGCGCGACGGCGACGTGCTGCGCATCGGGGAGTACCAGATCGGCGTGTCGCTCGAGGACTCCCCGACCAGCGACTCGGCCGCCCTGCTGCCCTCGCGCATCCTCGCGGTCCGGCCGCTCACCGGCGCCCAGACGGACATCGGCGCGGCATTCGATCTGAAAGACTTGCTGGCCGTCGAGACCGGGGGCACGGGCGAGATGCAGCCGGGCGATGCCTTCGGACAAGGCCGCACGGCAGCCCCCGGCCCGTACCCTGCGGCCACGGTTCCGCCCGCCTCGCGGGCCTCCAGAGTCCCGGACGCCGGGGACGACACGGTCGCCCGGCGACTCTCCCGCCTGGCGCGTGCGGCGGCCCGGGAAGACTCCGCCGTCCCGACGGACGGCTCGGAATGGCAGGCCTTCTGCCGCGGGGCCGGACTGAAGCCGCAACAGCTACCGGCCCAGGCCCCGGCACTGATGCACCTGGCCGGCCGACTGCTGCGCGAGACGCTGGTCGGGCTGAAGGACCTGGAGCGTTCGCGCGGCCAGATCCGTGACCGCTTCCGCATCCCGCCCGCACCGCCGCCGGAGGGTCCCACGCTGGGGCAGCTGACCGTCGAGGAACTGCTGCTCGAGCTCTTCGGTCAGCACGAGGCACACGCGCTCGATGCGGTGCGCTGGCTGCGCGAGCGCCACGATGAGATCAAGGCGCACGAACAGGCACTCGCCCAGGCACTGCGGGCCGCGTTCATCGAATTCCTGGGGCGCCTCGATCCGGCCGAGCTGGAGGCCCGGTTCGCGCGCGGCGGCCGCAGCAAACCCGACGCTGCGCAGTTCTGGAGCCAGTTCACGGCGTTCTACCGCAGCCTGCTCGACCGCCCGGACGACCATCTGCCGCCCACCTTCGTAGAGGCCTTTGCGGCGGCGTACCAAGAGTCCTTGCGCCCGCAGACCCTCGACATGCCGCGCTCGATTCAGCCGAAGCCGGCCCGGCGCAGCTGAGGGCGCTGCCGAGGGCTCAGGGTCGGGCCCGGCGCCGGGCCGGCCAAATGCCGCGCAGCCGCCACAGGTCCATGCGCTCGATGCGCGATCCGCTCGAGCGCACCCGGACCGTATAGGCCCCACCGCGCGGAAACATCCGTTCCGCCACGGTGAGCTCGCCGCGATCGACGAACGCCTCGACGGACGAGCGATCGATGATCAGGTCCAGCTCGATGACGCGCGGGTGACCCGGCAAGCGCGTGCTGTTGCGCGAGTCGAAGGACGGGGAGAATCGGTAATGGCCCGAGCGCACGACCGTGAACCGACCCGTCGCCGCCGCGTACCCGATGCGCACGTCCCGTCCGTCGGGCGAGCCGATCGTGAACGCGAAGCGGCCGTGCCGTCCGACGAGCACCCGCGCGCGGATCTCGTGCGCCGCGCCTAGCGGCGGCACCGTGAGCAGCGTCCGGCCGGCCGGGGCCACGAAACTGCCGAACTGCCGCCGCGCCACACGCAGCTTGGCCAGCGCCGCAATCGGACGCTGAATGAGCCAGTCGCGGCCATTTTGATCCCGCAGCGAAAGGCGGCGCGGAAAGGCCATCGCGCCGCGCCAGGGCGCAGTCGGCGCATCCTGAGCGTAGAGCCAGTTGTCCATCCAGCCGAGCGTGATCACGGTGCCAGGGGCGCCCGGCAGGTTCGACCAGGAGGCGCTCGCGTAGTAGTCCTCACCGAGATCGAGAGCCTGCGGGGGCTGGGCCGCCGCGCGAAACGTCGTCCCGTCGAAGTGCCTGATGAACACCGGCCCGCACCCGCAGGCG
>JAPTUI010000629.1 GCA_028067895.1 Pseudomonadota bacterium
AGATTGGGCATGGCGCGCTAGCCCGCAGCCTCGTGCGCATCGGACGTGGGGACCCGGATCAGGGGATGGGCGGCCTGGTCGAACTGCCGCCAGAGCGTCCCGATGCTCGCCCCGGCGGTGGGATGGATCAGTTCGGGCGCCAGTTCGGCGAGCGGACCGAGCATGTAGGCGCGCTTGAGCAGATCAGGCCGCGGCAGGCGTACGGTCGGAGTGTCGAGCACCTGCGTGCCGTACAGGAGGATGTCCAGATCCATGCTGCGCGGCGCCCAGCGTGGCGCGGCGCGCGTGCGCCCACAGAGACCCTCGATGGCCTGCAGATGTGCGATCACGGCTTCGAGCGGCTGCTCGGTGCTGAAGCCGGCCACGAAATTGATGAAATCCTCACCCTCGAACCCGACGGCGCGGTTGCGATACCAGGACGAGCAGCGTGCGCCGGGAAACGCCCCGGCGAGCTCGCGGGCCGCCCGTGCGAGATGTTTATAGGGCTCGACGTTGCTGCCGGCCGCAACATAGACCTCGGGCATCGGATCGTCTCAGCGCGCCGCGGCGCGACGGCGCTCGATCGTCACGCCGACGTCGCGGGAGTTGCGGATCGCTCCGGGCTTGTTCAGTGACAGCCGGACCCAGTCGAGGGCGAATTCCTCGAGCAGCAGCAGCGCCAGCCGGTGCGCCAGGGTTTCGACCAGCTTGAATTCGGAGGCTTCGATGAACGCCAGCACGCGCTTGGCGATCTGCTTGTAATCGACGGTGTCGGCCACTTCATCCGACGCGGCGGCCCGTGCGCAATCGACGGGCAGCTCCAGATCGATCACCACCGTCTGCTTGACGCGCCGCTCCCAGTCGATGAAGCCGATGATGCACTCGGCGGTCAAACCGCGCAGGAAGATCCGATCCCCGCAAAGCGCCGTGTCGCTCATGTTCTGTTCGGTCCCCTTCCAATCCGTTCACGCACCGCGCCCCGTGCCATCCGGCCGGCTCACGAGTGGGTCTCAGCGCCGACGGGCGTGAGCGATTCGAGCGGCCATTGGGCGCGCGCCTCGATGGCGAGCCCCTGGTGCTGCCCGGCGCGCAGCCGATGCAGGCCGGCCACCGCGATCATCGCCGCGTTGTCGGTGCAGAATTCGATGCGCGGATAGTACACGCGCGCGCCATGACGGGCGGCGGCGTTTGCGAGCGCGGCGCGCAGCGGCAGGTTGGCGCTGACGCCCCCTGAAACGACCAGCGTGTCGAAGCCGCTCTGCTCGAGGGCGCGTTCGGCTTTGACGGTGAGCGTCTCGACGATCGCCTCTTCGACCGCGCGGGCCACGTCTGCCTTGGTGCACGCATCGAGTTCTCGGCCGCGCAGGGCGTGCAGCACGGCGGTTTTCAAGCCGGAAAAGCTGAACTCCAGGCCGGGGCGATCGAGCATCGGGCGGGGAAAATGAAACGCCCCCGAGGTGCCCTGCGCCGCCAGGCGCGAGAGTTCCGGGCCACCCGGGTAGGGCAGACCGAGGAGCTTGGCGGTCTTGTCGAAGGCCTCGCCGGCGGCATCGTCGCGCGTGTCGCCGAGGATGCGGTAGCGGCCGATCCCGCGCACCTCGATCAGCTGCGTGTGGCCGCCGGAGACCAGCAGCGCCACGTGTGGAAATGGCGGCGGCTGCGGCTCGAGCAGCGGGGCGAGCAGATGCCCCTCGAGATGGTGCACGCCCACGGCCGGCAGACCCCAGGCGTACGCCAGGCTGCGCGCCAGCGCCGCCCCCGTCAGCAGCGCCCCGATCAGCCCGGGACCCGCCGTGTAGGCGATCCCGGCGAGCGCCTGCGGCGCGGTGTGCGCCGCGGCGAGTGCCCGCTCGACCAGCGGCAGCAGCTTGCGCACGTGATCGCGCGAGGCCAATTCCGGCACGACCCCGCCGTAGACCCGGTGCAGCGCGATCTGGCTGTACAGCTCGTGCGCCAGCAGGCCGCCGGACTCATCGAGGACGGCCGCGGCGCTCTCATCGCAGGAGGACTCGATCGCAAGAACACGCATGTCATTGACTCTAATAGAAAAATATCATGCTTCCGCGCACCGGAAGCCCGCGCCGCGCGCCGCGTCTGCCGCCCGAGCACCGCCGCCGCGGACGGGCGGCCCGCAGGGTCGATGCGCTAATTTTGCCTTTACCAGTCGCCTCTACTAGAATTGCCGGCCCATTTGACCCGGCTCTTCGTCCGCTGCGGCGTGCTTTCGGCGCGCGAGGCGGAATGCGGCGCCGGCCCGCAACTGTCTGCAGAGGTTTCGATGCCGAGCGTCCGTATCCGCGAGAACGAGTATTTCGATGCCGCCCTACGGCGTTTCAAGCGCGCCTGCGAGAAGGCCGGCATCCTCACCGAACTGCGTCGACGTGAATTCTACGAGAAGCCGACCCAGGAGCGGAAACGCAAGAAGGCGGCGGCCGTGAAGCGCCACATGAAGCGCGTTTCGCGCGAGGGCATGCGCGCCGCGCGCTGAGGTCTGTGCGCATGACGCTCAAGGAACGCATCACCGAGGACATGAAGAGCGCGATGCGCTCGGGTGAGAAAGAGCGTCTCGCCACCATCCGTATGGCGCTCGCTGGGATCAAGCAGCGTGAAGTCGACGAGCGGGTGACGCTCGATGACGCCCAGGTGCTCGCCGTCCTCGAGAAGATGATCAAGCAGCGCAAGGAAGCGATCGCGCAGTTCGCCAGCGGCGGACGCAGTGATCTGGTCGCCAAGGAGAGCGCCGAGATCACGGTGCTCGAGGCCTATCTGCCGGCGCAGATGAGCGGCGCGGAGATCGAGACATTGATCAGCCAGGCGATCGCCTCGAGCGGCGCCGCCTCGCCGAAGGACATGGGCAAGGTGATGGCGCTCATCAAGTCCCAGGCCCAGGGCCGCGCCGACATGAGCGCCGTCAGCGCTCTGGTGCGCGATCGGCTGGGCCGCCTGCCGGGGTAGTCCGCCCCTATCATTCCCCAGAGCTTCATCGACGAGCTGATCGCCCGCACGGACATCGTGGAGGTGGTCGGCTCGCGCGTGCAGCTGACCAAGGCGGGCCGTGAGTACAAGGCCTGCTGCCCGTTCCACAGCGAGAAGACCGCCTCGTTCTGGGTCAGCCCCGAGAAGCAGTTCTACCACTGCTTCGGCTGCGGCGCCCACGGGACGGCGCTGCGCTTCCTGATGGAATACGACCACATGAGCTTCCCGGAGGCGATCGAAGATCTCGCCGGGCGGCTCGGGCTCACCGTGCCGCACGAAGGCGGCGGTGGCGGACCGGACCCGCAGAATGCGCCCCTGTACGAACTCATGGGCCGGGTCACGCAGTTCTATGCGCAGACCCTGGCCGCGACGGCCCGGGCCGGGCAGTACGTCGCGCAGCGTGGCCTGACGGCCGAGACGATGCAGCGCTTCGCGCTCGGTTATGCCCCGGATGCCTGGGATGCGGTGCTCAGCCGCTTCGGGGCCCGCGAGACGGATCGGCGCGCGCTCGCAGCGACCGGCCTGATCATCGAGCGCAGCGGCGGTCGCGGCGAGGGCCACTACGACCGCTTCCGCGACCGGATCATGTTCCCGATCCGGGACAGCCGCGGGCGCACCATTGCGTTCGGCGGGCGCGTCCTCGATCGGGGCGAGCCCAAGTACTTGAATTCGCCCGAAACAGCCCTATTTCACAAGGGCCACGAGTTGTATGGGCTGTACGAATCCCGGTTGGCCGGTGGAACGCTGAAGCGCTTGGTGGTCGTCGAGGGCTACATGGATGTGGTCCGGCTGCACCAGGCGGGCATCACGTATGCCGTGGCGACCCTCGGCACCTCGACCACGCCCGATCACCTGAAGCGCATCTTCCGGCTGGTCCGAGAGGTCGTGTTCGCCTTCGACGGCGATCGGGCCGGACGCGGCGCGGCGTGGCGCGCGCTGCAGCATGCGCTGCCGGAAGCGCGCGAGGGGCGGGAGATCCGCTTCCTGTTCCTGCCCGAAGGGCACGATCCGGACAGCCTGGTCGGCGCCGAGGGCCGGGCGGCCTTCGAGCAGCGTCTGGACGGGGCATTGCCGCTGTCGGAGTACCTCGTTCGGGAGTTGTCGGCGGAGGTGGATATCGCGCACGCTGACGGCCGGGCGCGCCTCGCCGAGGCGGCGCGACCGCTAATCGGGAAAGTCCCGGCCGGCGTGTACCGGGAACTGTTGATCGCCCGCATGGCCGAAGTGGTGGGATTGCCCGCCGAGCGCCTCGAGGCACTCTGGCAGGATGGGATGGCGCTGCCACCGCCTGCGGCGGCTCGAGCGCCACTACGCCCCCAGCACAGTGCCGGGCGCGGCAGTCTGGTCCGTCAGGCATTGGCCCGGCTGGTGCGTTTCCCTGGCATTGCCGGGACGATCACGGATGCCGAACGGGCCGAACTGCAGAACTGTACCGAGGCCGGCGCCGAATTGCTGCGCGGATTACTCGATGATTTGCGCGCCCGGCCGTTACAGATCGCGGCGCAGGTCATCGAGCGCTGGCGGGACCGGCCGGGCGGCGAGCACCTCGGACGGCTGCTGGAGCGCGAGGCAGTGCTCGATGACGAGGCTGCGGCGGCGGTCGAGCTGCAGGCCGCGCTCGGCAAATTGGTCGATCTCGGGGTCGACCAGCGGCTCAGGGCGCTTGAGACCCAGAGCCGGAGCAGATCGTTGAGCGAGCAAGAACTTAAGGAGTTTCAAATGCTTACATCACGAAAGGCGATTCGGAACGGGAAGCCCGTACGGCGCTGAACTTGTGCACGCCACACGAGCCTCATAGACTAGGTGAATTTATTTTGGCGCCCCTTGAGTCTACCCGCGCCTGCCAGCACGTCGGGGTCAAGGCCCCCGCCCATTCCGTCGAGATTCAATGAAAGCCAAGCCCAAGACTACTGCTCCGAGCCGTAAGCGCCCCGCTGCGCATTCCGGCAAGCCCGCCAAGGCCACCAGCGCCGAGAAGTCGGTGCGCGTTGCCGCCCCCAAGGCGCACGCCAAGGCCAGTGCGGCGGCCAAGCACACCGCTCGGGTGCACGAGGCGCCCGCCGAGAGCAAGTCGGCGCCGGAGAAGCGCCCGGCCGTGCTCGAGCGCCGTCCGGTCGCCATGCCCGAGGACCGCCAGTCGCAGCTGAAGCTGCTGATTGCGCGCGGCAAGGAGCAGGGCTACCTCACCTATGCGCAGGTGAACGATCACCTGCCCTCCGAGATCGTCGATCCGGAGCAGATCGAGGACATCGTCAATACCATCAATGAGATGGGTATTCCGGTGTACGAAAAGGCGCCGGACACCGAGTCGCTGCTCGCCGGAGAGCCCTCCGCGCCGGCCGACGAGGAAGCCATCGAGGAAGCCGCAGCAGTATTGGCGGCGCTCGATGCCGAACTTGGCCGCACGACCGACCCGGTGCGCATGTACATGCGCGAGATGGGCACGGTGGAGCTGCTGACGCGCGAGGGCGAAATCCGCATTGCGCGGCGCATCGAGGAAGGACTCGAGGCGGTACGCCGCCAGCTGGCGATGTTCCCGCTGACCCACGACTGCCTGCTGAAGGCCTACGAGCCGGTCAAGACCGGACAGACGCGCCTGGTCGACGTGATCGTCGGGTTCGTCGACCCGAACGCCCCCGATGTCATCGCCCAGCCGCAGAACCCAACGAAGGTCGAGGTCGCGGCGACCGAAGAGTCGGACGAGGAGGAGAGCGAGGACGATTCGGACAGCGAGGAGGAGACCGTCGACTCCGGCCCGGATCCGCAGGAGGCCGCCGAGCGCTTCGGACGTCTCGCCAAGGCCTATGCGCAGATGCTCAGCGCCATCGAAAAGCACGGCTCGCACGACCCGAAGGCACTCAAGGCGCGCAAGAAGACCGCCGACGAATTCCTGGAGCTGAAACTCTACCCGCGCATGTTCGATGCACTGATCGGCAATCTGCGCGATCACATCCGCGAGATCCGTCAGCTCGAGAAGGAGATCATGACGCTGGCGGTGCGCGATTGCGGCATGCCGCGCAAGGACTTCATCGCCTCGTTCCCGAAGAACGAAACCAACACGCGCTGGCTCGCCAAGCACGTCAAGGCCGGCAAGAAGTACTCGACGGCGCTCGCCAAGATGGAGCCGGAGTTCGAGCGGCGCCAGAGCAAGCTCGCAGCGCTTGAGCAGCAGCTGCACCTGTCGATCAACGAGGTCAAGGAAGTCAACCGCGAAGTGTCGATCGGCGAAGCCAAGGCGCGCCGCGCCAAGAAGGAGATGGTCGAGGCGAACCTTCGCCTGGTGATCTCCATCGCCAAGAAGTACACCAACCGCGGCCTGCAGTTCCTCGATCTGATCCAGGAAGGCAACATCGGCCTGATGAAGGCGGTCGACAAGTTCGAATATCGCCGCGGCTACAAGTTCAGCACCTATGCGACGTGGTGGATTCGCCAGGCCATCACCCGCTCGATCGCCGATCAGGCGCGCACCATCCGCATCCCGGTGCACATGATCGAGACGATCAACAAGTTGAACCGCATCTCGCGACAGATGCTGCAGGAGATGGGCCGCGAACCGACTCCGGAAGAACTGGCGGTGCGCATGGAAATGCCCGAGGACAAGGTGCGCAAGGTGCTGAAGATCGCCAAGGAGCCGATCTCGATGGAGACTCCGATCGGCGACGACGAGGATTCGCACCTCGGGGACTTCATCGAGGATACCTCGGTGGCCTCGCCGATCGATCAGGCGACCACGGAGTCTCTGCGCGAGACCACGCACGCGGTGCTGGCCCAGCTCACTCCGCGCGAGGCGAAGGTGCTGCGCATGCGCTTCGGGATCGACATGAATACCGATCACACCCTCGAGGAGGTCGGCAAGCAATTCGACGTCACGCGCGAGCGGATTCGTCAGATCGAGGCGAAGGCACTGCGCAAGCTGCGTCACCCGAGCCGCAGCGAGCAGCTGCGCAGCTTCCTGATGGAGGATTGATAGATCCGCCGGCTGCGCGGGACGCGCGGCCGGCTAGATCCCGAGCTTCCCCAGCGCGTCGGTGAGCTGGCGCAGCAGCTCTGCGAGCGCCGGGTGATCGGCCTGGAAGCGCACCGCCATCCCTTCCAGGCGGGAGGCGTGCCCGCTCACCGAGCCGCTGTCCGCCGGCCCCTCCCCGAGGGCACGGCCGATGTCCTGGACCAGTGCGCCGAGCATCTGGCGCGACTCCGCATCGATCGAGCCGCTCTGACTCAACCGTTCGTGCACCCGTGCCAACAGTTCACGCAGGGTCTCTTCGCTCGTGCGCCCTTGGTTCATCGACCGCTCCATTGCCTAAGCTGCAGGGATTCTAGCCGAGAACCCTGCGGCACGAGTGGACTGCGTTGCAGCAAGAGCGTAGAACGATCGCCTGATAAAAATCATTCCTGCAGAACAACCGTGGACAAGATCGACCGGGAGATCGTGCGCTCGCTCGAACAGGACGCACGCATGTCGTTCGCCGAGCTCGGCCAGCGCGTGGGCCTCTCCAAAACTCCCTGCTGGCAGCGCGTACGCGAACTGGAACGCCAGGGGCTGATCCGCGGCTACCGGGCGGAACTCGACGCCGAGCAGCTCGGGCTGCGGGTGCACGCGTTCGTGTACGTGAGCATCGATTCGGCGCGGTATGCGGAATTCGAAGCGGCCGCCGAGCGCCACCCGGCGGTACTGCAGTGCTACACCACGGCCGGGCAGGCGGATTACCTGATGCACGTCCTGGTGACGGAGATCGCCGCGCTCGATGATCTGCTGCGCATGCAGGTGAGCCGCATGCCCGGCGTGCAGCGAATCGAGACCACCGTGTGCATGAAGACGATCAAATCCAGAGCGCCGCTGAGCGGCTGCCTGGCGCCCTAGCCTGTCAGCGACGCACCCCCGCCCGCAGAGCCGCTGCTAGAATGGCGGCCCGCGCGGGCCTGTAGCACAGCGGTTAGTGCAGGGGACTCATAATCCCTTGGTCGTAGGTTCGAATCCTACCGGGCCCAGATCCGGCCGCACGATGCGGCCGACTCACTCCCTGCCCCGGGGCCTGCGAAGCGATGAGCGCCTATGTCGCCCTGCTCCGTGCGATCAACGTCGCCGGCACCTCACTGCCGATGCCGACCCTGGTCCAGATGTGCCGCGCGGCGGGCTTCGAGCGCCCGCGGACCTACATCGCCTCAGGCAACGCCCTATTCGAGAGCCGCTGCGGCGAACCGCGAGTCCGAGAGGCGCTGATGCGCCAGCTCGCGGACTACTTCGGCAAGCCGATCGGCGTGCAGGTGCGCACCGCGGCACAGCTGGCGGCCGTGCTGACGGCAAACCCGTTTCCCGAGGCGCCGCCGAACCGCACAGTGGCGATCTTCCTCGAGGCCGCACCGCCGGCCGGAGCGCTCGCGGACGCCCGCGGCCGTAAACGCGAGCGCCTCGCCTGTGGCGCCCGCGAGATCTACGTGCACTATCCGGACGGAATCGGCGCCTCCAGGCTGGTCATTCCCGCCGCCGCCGCCGGGACGGCGCGCAACCTCAACACGATCGGTGCGCTCGCGGCACTGGCCGCACACCACTGAACGGGACCGCCTGCGATGACCCGCAAAACGCTCGATCAGTGGCTGACGGAGTACTCGCTGTCGCACCGCCACCCGGCCAACCGCGCGCTGCACACCGTGTGCGTACCGGCGATCCTCTTCGCCCTGATCGCCCTGCTCTGGAGCGTCGAGATCGCCGGGGTGCGCGCCGCCTACCTGGTGATGATCGCGGTGGCCCCGTTTTATCTGCGACTCGGCACGCGGGCCACCGTTGCGATGGCGGCGCAACTCGCGCTGTGCGTGCTCATCCTCGCCTTCTGGCCGGCCACCGTCCCGCTCAGGCCCGTGGCGCTCGGACTGTTCGTCATCGCCTGGATCGGCCAGTTCATCGGGCACGCGATCGAGGGCCGGCGCCCGAAATTCTTACAGGATCTGACGTTCTTGCTCATCGGCCCACTGTGGGTCGTGCTGAAGTAAACGCCGGTCCGCGCCGGCGCCGGCGCCGAGGGAGGAATCCACATGACCGACCACACGGTATTCCCGCTCGACGGCGGCTGCGACTGCGGCCAGGTCCGCTGTCGGCTGACGTCCCGCCCGCTCATCGTGCACTGCTGCCACTGCCGCTGGTGCCAGCGCGAGAGCGGCGCGGCTTTCGCGCTGATCGCGCTCATCGAGTCCGAGCGGGTGGTGCATCTGCGCGCCGAACCGGAGCTGATCAATACCCCCTCGCTGAGCGGCGCCGGGCAGTGCATTGCGCGCTGTGCGCAGTGCCGGGTCGCGCTGTGGAGTCATGACGCCGGGGCCGGTCCCATGCTGCGCATCGTGCGGGTCGGGACACTCGATGCGCCCGAACGGCTGCCCCCGGACATCCACATCGTTACGGCCTCGAAGCAACCCTGGGTCGTGCTGCCGGCGGGCACGACGGCCATGCCGGAGTTCTACGACCCGAGCGAGCAGTGGAGCGCCAAGAGCCTTGAGCGCCGCCAGACCTTTCTGCCGCAGTTGCGCGCGTATCGGGCGGCCCGCGCCGCCGAGGCGGCGCGCAACCCGCCGGATCCCAAATCTTGAACAGAACCTTGACCATAAGCGCGCGGCAACCGGGGTTCCACTGGGGCTGCACCTGCTCCTCTGCAACTTTTCCGCCGATCCGGTGTTCTCGTCTCAAACGATGATCACCCCGTGCAATTGGCAACCACAAGGCCCGATTCTCAAGAGTTCGCAGCGTTCATGCGCGCCTATCAGGACATGGTTTTTTCCACGGCCGTGCGGCTGACCGGCAGCCCCGCACAGGCCGAGGACATCAGCCAGGACGTGTTCCTGAAGGCGTACGAGAACTTCGAGCGGCTCGGCGAGGGCGCCAGCCCCGGCGGTTGGCTGAAAACCGTCGCCACGAACCTGGCGCTGAACCACCTGACGCGCCATCGCAAGCGCTGGCGGCTGTTCTCCGAGGTCTTCACCGACGATTCCCGCGAGGAAGACATCGAGGATGCGAGCGCAGCCTTCGCCGGCGCGCTGCATGAGCTCGAAGAGCAGCAGCGCCATGCCC
>JAPTUI010000340.1 GCA_028067895.1 Pseudomonadota bacterium
CCTGCACCTCGAGCACCTGGGGCCCGAGGTGATCCACGAGCGGCTGCCGGGCATCGCCGAGACCGCGCGCATCTTCGCCGGCGTCGACGTGACGCGTCAGCCGATCCCGGTGCAGCCGACCGTGCATTACAACATGGGCGGTATTCCCTGCAATTACCATGGCGAAGTCGTCCGTTTCCGCGACGGCGATCCGGACAGCGTCGTGCCGGGGCTGATGGCGGTGGGCGAGGCCGCGTGCGTTTCGGTGCACGGGGCGAACCGGCTCGGCTCGAATTCGCTGCTCGACCTCGTGGTGTTCGGCCGCCAGGCCGCGCGCCGCTGTGCCGAGCTGATCAAGCCCGGGACGCGCCATGCGCCGCTGCCGAAGGACGGCGCGGAGCTCGCCGTGTCGCGCCTGGATCGTCTGCGCAACGCCAACGGCTCGCGTCCGACCGCCGAGATCCGCCTGGAGATGCAAAAGACCATGCAGCTCGATGCGGCGGTGTTTCGCACCGGGGAGTCCCTCGCCGAGGGGGCTCGCAAGCTCGAGCAGACCTACCAGTCCTTTGCCGACGTACGCATCAGCGATCGCTCGCTGGTGTGGAACACCGACCTGGTCGAGACGATGGAGCTCGAGAACCTGCTGATGCAGGCCACCGCGACCATCCGCTCGGCGGTGAACCGCACCGAGAGCCGCGGCGCGCATGCGCGTGAGGACTATCCGAATCGTGACGATCAGAACTGGATGAAGCACACGCTGGTGTCGGTCGGTGGGCCGGGTGAGGTGCACTTCGAATACCGGCCGGTGCACCTCAATACGCTCACCGACGACGTCGAAACCGTTCCGCCGAAGGCGCGGACTTACTGAGCAAGGGTTTCCGATGGCTGAGTTCCGACTGCCTCCCAACTCGCGCATCCGCGGCGGTGTCACGCACAGAGCGCCGGCGGGCGCGCGCGAAGTGCGCACGTTTCGCATCTACCGCTTCGATCCGGACTCCGGGGAGAACCCGCGGGTCGATACCTTCGAGCTCGACGTGTCGGGGTGCGGGCCGATGGTGCTCGACGGATTGATCAGCATCAAGGCGAGCGTGGATTCCTCGCTGACCTTCCGCCGCTCCTGCCGCGAGGGCATCTGCGGCTCGTGCGCGATGAACATCAACGGGATCAACCGACTCGCCTGCACCACCTCGATGCGCGACCTCGGCAGCGAGATCCGCATCTATCCGCTGCCGCACATGCCGGTGGTGAAGGACCTGGTGCCGGACCTGACGCAGTTCTATGCCCAGTACGCGTCGGTCAAGCCCTGGCTTCAGACCCACACGCCGGCGCCACCGGACAGTGAGCGGCTGCAGTCGAAGGAGGAACAGGAGCAGATCGACCGACCGGCCGCGTGCATCCTGTGCGCGTGCTGCTCGACCGCCTGTCCGAGCTATTGGTGGAACAGCGACCGCTATCTCGGGCCGGCCGCTCTGCTGGCGGCGTATCGTTGGATCATCGACAGCCGCGATGAGGCCACCGGCGAGCGACTCGATGCGCTCGAGGACCCGTTCAAGCTGTATCGCTGCCATACCATCATGAACTGCACGGACGTGTGCCCGAAGGACCTCAATCCCGCCAAGGCCATTGCCGAGATCAAAAAGATGCTCATCGAGCGGCAGAGCTGACCGGCGTGCACGCACCGCTCGATGTCGAGGGACGGCGCCTTCGCTGGCACTGCCGGCGGGGCATGAAGGAACTCGACATCCTGTTCGAGGTCTACGTAGACACGACCTTGGCCAGTGCCGGACGCGAGGAGCGCGCAGTGCTCGAGCGGCTGCTCGCGCTGCCGGACCCGGAGCTGGCCCGCTACCTGCTGGCCGGCGAGGCGCCGGCCGACCCTACCTTTGCCGGGCTCGTGGGCCGGATTCTCGCGGTCGCTGGCGCTGCGCCCCGGGCGGGGGCATGATCCGCACGCGCCTCCGGGGCGCGCAGGGGGCGTGGAGAGATCTGAACTTATCCAAAGATTCAGTGTCTATTCATGTCGCGGCGCGGGCGGCCTTCGTACATTCAGGAGCAGAGGGCGCGCAATGAGCGCCGATGTCAGCGATTTGAGCCTGGTTCGCCGGGTACAACGGGGCGACAAGGGTGCTTTTGATGCGCTGGTGCTCAAGTACCAGCACAAACTGGTCAAGCTGGTGACGCGCTATGTTCGTAACCCCGCCGAAGCCGAAGACATCGCTCAAGAGGCCTTCATCAAGGCCTACCGGGCCTTGCCACAGTTTCGCGGCGACAGTGCGTTTTACACCTGGTTGTACCGCATCGCGATCAACACCGCGAAGAATGCGGTCGTCTCGCGCGATCGCAGCCCTGTCGATTACGACTTCGACCGTGACAGCATCGATGAGTCCTACGATATGCAAGGCCGACTGAAGGATTCCGAAACCCCCGAGGGACTGGTGCTGACCGATGAGATCCGCCAGACCGTCAACGCCGCCATCGAGCAGTTGCCGGAGGATCTGCGCACCGCCATCGTGCTGCGTGAGCTCGAGGGGCTCTCCTACGAACAGATCGCTGCCTCGATGGGCTGTCCCGTCGGCACGGTGCGGTCGCGTATCTTCCGGGCGCGCGAGGCGATTGACCGACGCCTGCGCGAAGTGTTCGAGGGAGGACTGGGCCGTACGGAGGAACTCGGATGAACGAGGAACTCGACAGTCAGCTGTCCGCGATGTTCGATGACGAGCTGCCCTCGGGCGAGTGCGAGCTGCTCGCGCGGCGGCTCTCGCGCGACGATGCGCTGAAGGCACGCTGGGGACGGTACGCACTCATCGGGGCGGTGATTCGTGCCGAGCGCGGCGTGGTGCTGCAGAGTGCGGTGGCCGGCCGGGTGAACGCCGCGCTCAGTCACGAGCCGCAACTCGCCACGGGCACCGACGGGGTGCCACTGTTTTCGACGCCCTGGGTGCGGATGCTCTCGGGCGTCGGCCTGGCGGCCGGGGTCGCGGCGCTGTCCATTCTGTGGCTGCGCGCCCATCACGGCGGAACGCTGCTCGCATCGGCGCCAATGACGGTCGCGAGCGTGGCGGCGGCGCCGGTCGTGGACGGTGTGGCGCGCCGGCGCAGCAGCGGACCGGACAGCTACGTGGTGCCTCCGACCACGGCGCAACTGATGACGCCCATGCCGCCGACGCAGTTGGCGGATTATGTCGTGGCCCATAGTGCGTATTCGTGGCCAATCAGCGGCGGCAGCCTGCTGTCCTCGCTGATGGTCAGCGAGGCGGCCATGGGTCCGCCGCCGGCTGCGCCCCGGCACCGTGCCGCCGGGCAGGTTGCCGGCCATGGCCATGCGACGCCGCGGCCGCACTAGCAGGGCCTTCGGCGCCTGGGCATTGCTGTGGGCGATCGGCGGCGCCGCGGCGCTCGCCGGCGAGCCGGCAGTGCTGCTCGAGCGGATGAATCACGCCCTCACCACCCTCGACTACGAGGGCACTTTCGCGCATTGGGAAGGCGGGCAGGTGCAGATGCTGCGCATCGTGCACCGCGTGAAGAACGGGGTGGTCTCGGAGCGGCTGCAGTCGCTCGACGGCTCGGGGCGGGAGTTCATCCGCACCGGTTCGAACCTGACGTGCTACCTGCCCGACAAGCGCGAGGCGCTGGTCGAGCAGATGCCCAAGGGCAGCTCGCTGATCGGCACCGTGCCGGTCCTGAACAAGAGTACCGAGCGGTTCTACCGGCTGCACGAAGGGCCGCGCGAGCGCATCGATCAGCATCTGACGCGTCTCGTGACAGTGATGCCGCGCGATGACTACCGGTACGGCTACCGGCTGTGGATCGACCGGCGCGGGCTGCCGCTGAAGATCCAGCTCTGGGACGCTCGCCACGGCGGTGAGGTGATCGAGCAGATTGCCTTCGCGACTCTGAAAATCGAGCCGAGCATCCCAAGTGCGGCCTTCAAGCCGCACTTGTCGACGGCCGGCTACCATTGGTTGCGCAACAGCACGCCGCCGCCGAAGCAGAGCGGGCTGGTCTGGAATGCGCTGTGGCTGCCGCCGGGCTTCCACATGGCCACGCACGTCGCGCAGAGCATGCCCGGGACTCTGGGGCCGGTCGAGCATCTGGTGTACACCGATGGGCTGGCCTCGGTCTCGGTGTTCGTCACCCGCCACACCCAGCGCAAGGCGGCGCATCCGGCGGTAGAATCGGCGCGTATGGGCGCTTCCAACGTCTTTTCCACATTCGTCGATGGGCACCGCGTCACCGCGGTGGGTGAGGCGCCGGCGCGCACCGTGCGCTCGATCGCCGATTCGGTGCGGGCGCAGCCGGCCTCGTTCCCGGCACTGTCGGGCGGTTCGTTCGCTCACTCGGTGCCGCCGCCTTGAACACCCCGAGCCTGACGCTGATCTCGCGGCGGGACTGCTTGCTGTGCGACGAGATGCTCGCCGCGCTGCGCGAGTTCGGCGTCGCGACCCCGCTGCCCCCGCTGCGCCAGATCGACGTCGACTCCGACCCGGAACTGACCCGCCGCTACGGGCTGCAGGTGCCGGTGCTGCTGCTCGGTGAGACGCTCGTGTGTCGCTTCCGCTTCGACCCCGCGGCGCTCAACCGCCACCTCGGGGCCGGCTGAGCACACGCCGGCGAGGCGTACGCCCGGACGTGTGAAGTAGGGCATATTCGGCGCCGATCTGCAGGTATAATCCGCCCGCCGCTGACAATCTGGCGCGGCAGAACACGCGGCCCGGATTCATGCGGCTCATACGTAACTTTTGCATCATCGCTCATGTCGATCACGGCAAGTCCACGCTTGCCGACCGCTTCATTCAGCTGTGCCGCGGGCTCGATGCCCGTGAAATGCACGAGCAGGTCCTCGATTCGATGGACCTGGAGCGTGAACGTGGCATCACGATTAAGGCACAGAGCGTCACGCTCTATTACGACGCGCGGGACGGTCAGCGCTACCAGCTGAACATGATCGACACCCCCGGGCACGTCGATTTCTCCTATGAGGTGTCCCGTTCGCTCGCGGCGTGCGATGGCGCGCTGCTCGTGGTCGATGCTTCCCAGGGCGTCGAGGCGCAGAGCGTGGCGAACTGCTATACCGCGATCGAGCAGGGTCTGACCGTGGTGCCGGTGATCAATAAGATCGACCTGCCGTCGGCCGACCCGCAGCGCGTGATGACCGAGATCGAGGAGATCATCGGCATCGAGGCGCACGATGCGCTGAAAGTCAGTGCCAAGACCGGCGAGGGGGTCGATGAGTTGCTCGAGGCGCTCATCCACAGGATTCCGGCGCCGCGCGGCGATCCCGCTGCGCCCCTGCAGGCGCTGATCATCGACTCCTGGTTCGACAACTACGTCGGGGTGGTCTCCCTGGTGCGCGTCGTCAACGGCAGCGTCTCGATGGGGGAGAAGATCCGAGTGGTGTCCACCGGACGGGCCCACCCCGTCGACCGGCTCGGCCGCTTCACGCCGAAGCCGATCGTCGAGCAGACGCTGGCCGCCGGTGACGTCGGGTTCATCGTCGCGGGCATCAAGGAAATCGATGGAGCGCCGGTGGGCGATACCATCACCCTCGAGAGCCGGCCGAGCACCGAGGTGCTGCCCGGGTTCCGCCAGATCAAGCCGCGCGTGTTCGCGGGCGTGTTCCCGGTGAACTCCGAGGATTACGAGAGCTTCCGCGATGCGCTCGCCAAGCTGCGCCTGAACGACTCGGCGCTGCACTACGAACCGGAGGTCTCCGGCGCGCTCGGGTTCGGCTTCCGCTGCGGCTTTCTCGGCCTGCTGCACATGGACATCGTGCAGGAGCGGCTCGAGCGCGAGTATCACCTCGATCTGATCACCAGCGCCCCGACCGTGGTGTACGAGGTGGCACGCACCGACGGGGAGGTGGTCTACGTCGACAACCCCGCGAAGCTGCCGCCGCTGAACGAGATCGAACAGATCCGCGAGCCGATCATCATCGCCAACATTCTGGTGCCGCCCGATCACGTCGGGTCGGTGCTGCAGCTGTGCACCGAGAAGCGCGGCGTGCAGAAGAAGATGCTCTACCTCGGCACCCAGGTGTCGCTGCAGTACGAACTGCCGCTCGCCGAGGTGGTGCTCGATTTCTTCGACCGGCTGAAGTCGGTGAGCCGCGGCTACGCCTCGTTCGATTACGAATTCTCGCACTTCCAGGCCGCCCCGCTCGTGAAGCTCGACATCCTGATCAACGGCGAGCGGGTCGATGCGCTCTCGATCATCGTGCACCGCGACAATGCCTATCACCGCGGTCGCGAGCTGGTCGACAAGATGCAGGAGTTGATCCCGCGGCAGATGTTCGAGGTTGCCGTGCAGGCGGCGATCGGCAGCGCGGTCGTCGCGCGCGCCACGGTCAAGGCGCTGCGCAAGAACGTGCTCGCCAAGTGCTACGGCGGGGACATCAGCCGCAAGCGCAAATTGCTCGAGAAGCAAAAAGAGGGCAAGAAGCGTATGAAGCAGGTCGGCCGGGTGGAGATTCCCCAATCGGCGTTCCTCGCGGTGCTCAAAGTGGGCCGCAAGTAGCGTGCCGCCGCGATGCACTTCGCCACGATTCCCTCGCTGCCCGGCAACGGACTGGCGCACTCGAGTGCCCCGTGTTGCCGGTTCGTGCCCAAATTCGTCAATGGAGCCGCCATGCCGTCCGTCGTGATGCAGCTGATCATCGTTCTGTCCTGGCTCGCCATCCCGGTCGGCTTGGTGTGCGTGATCGATGACTGGCTGCTCAAGCCGCGCCGGCAGCTCGCCGACGCGCCGGCGCGCGAACCGGCCTTCGTCGCCTGGTGTTATCGGGCGCTGCCGGTGCTACTGGTGGCAGTGGTGCTGCGCATCTTCGCCGCCGAGGCGTTGAACTTCAGTGCCGTGCTGCTGCTGATCTCGGTGGTCACCGGCATCGTGTGGCTGATCGATGCGCTGGTGCTCTCGCGGCGGCGCGCCGCGGCGGCCAATGCCGCGGGCCGCGATCCGCTGAGCACCCCGGAGCCGACCACCGTCGATTACGCGCGCAGCTTCTTCCCGGTCGCCCTCGCGGTGCTGCTGGTGCGCTCGTTCCTGTTCGAGCCGTTTCGCATTCCCTCCGACTCCATGATGCCGACGCTGCGCGACGGGGACTTCATCCTGGTGGAGAAGTTCGCCTACGGACTGCGCCTGCCGATCACGCACACCAAGATCCTCTCCACCGGCGAGCCGCATCGTGGCGACGTCGTGGTGTTCCGCTACCCGCCGAAACCCACCGAGGACTACATCAAGCGCGTGGTCGGGCTGCCGGGCGATCATGTGGTGGTGGACCATGATCGCCTGACGATCAACGGAAAGAAGATCCCGTTGCGCATCGATGGGACGTACAACGACGGCTGCTATCAGAACATGCAGCTCGGCACCGAGGACCTCGACCACCATGTGCACCACGTGCTGCTTTGCCCGGTGCCGCTCGAGGTCACCGCCGATCCGCTGCCGACCTGTCCGCGCTCGGATGCGCGCGGGTACATCTGCGGCGGCAACCCGCCGCCGGATGCGCTGCCGCTGTTCGAGCAGACGCTGGTCAAGATGGATGTCCCGGCGAAGCACTACGTCATGATCGGGGATAATCGCGACAACAGTGACGACAGCCGGGTGTGGGGTTTCGTCCCGCAGCGCAACTTGGTCGGCAAGGCGACCTACATCTGGTTCAATTGGGACATCGATCGCAAGGGCGGCCCGATCTGGAGTCGGATCGGCAAGAAGATCAGGTAGCGGAGGTTGAGCGATGCGCCGAGAACGCGGAATCACTCTGATCGGCTGGTTGGTGCTGTTGACGCCGCTGGCGATCTGCCTGTACGGCGGGTTGCGCTTGGCGCCGGTGTACCTGAATTACATGAAAGTGTCGCACACGCTCGATGAGGTGAGCCGCGAGTTCCGGGGTGGCGGCGCCAGCGTGTTCAAGATCCAGAACTCCATTTCGAGGCATTTCGAGATCGACAGCGTCAACTATCCCACGGTGCAGGATGTGACCATCCGGCGCAGCGGCACGGGCTACCAAGTTGAGGCCGCCTATGTGTCCTATGCGCCGCTGTTCGGCAACGTCACGCTGCGCGTGGCGTTCGACAAGTCCGTACACGTGAGCGGCGGTGGATAACGCAGAGTGGCCCGAACGCTGGGTGCGCACGCAACTGAAGCACACGCCGGTGGATGCGGCGCTGTTTCGTGCCGCGCTGACGCATCGCAGCGCCTCGGGGACGAACAACGAGCGACTGGAGTTTCTCGGCGACTCGGTGCTGAATCTGGTCGTCGCACGGCATCTGTATGCGCACTTCGCGCAGGCCGATGAGGGGGATCTCAGTCGCCTGCGGGCCCGGCTGGTCAGCGCCGAGCCGCTCGGGGAAGTGGCGGGCCGGCTCGGCATCGGCGCGGCGCTGCAGCTCGGCCCCGGGGAGCTCAAGAGCGGCGGCTTTCGCCGCCAGTCGATTCTCGCCGATGCCTTCGAGGCGCTGTGCGGGGCGCTGTTTCTCGATGCCGGGCTCGAGGCGGCCGCCGAGTTCATCCTCGCTGCGCTCGCGGCGCACATCGAGGCTCTGCCGCCGCCGGCGGCGCTGAAGGATCCGAAGACCCGCCTGCAGGAGTACCTGCAATCGCGCGGGCTCGCGCTGCCGCACTATGCGGTCGAGCGCATCGAGGGTGAGCCGCACGATCAGACCTTCGAGGTCAGCTGTGCGGTCGAGGACCTCTCGCTGTGCACGCGCGGCCGCGGCTCAAGCCGCCGGCGCGCCGAGCAGGAGGCGGCGGAACGCATTTTGGACAAGATTGGACAACACGCCGATGAGTGATCAGCCTGAAGGCGCCGAGCCGCTGCTGCGCTGCGGCTTCGCGGCGCTCGTCGGCCGGCCCAACGTCGGCAAGTCGACGCTGCTCAATGCGCTGGTGGGCACCAAGGTCAGCATCGTCACGC
This sequence comes from Pseudomonadota bacterium, assembly GCA_028067895.1. Taxonomy (GTDB): domain Bacteria; phylum Pseudomonadota; class Gammaproteobacteria; order Steroidobacterales; family Steroidobacteraceae; genus 13-2-20CM-66-19. The sequence goes on from JAPTUI010000340.1 coordinate 8,891, forward strand.
CGCGGCCGCAGACCACCCGCCACCGCATCCTCGGTCTGGTGCAGCGTCCCGACGCCCAGATCGCCTTCGTCGACACCCCGGGCCTGCACCGCCAGGCGCGCCGGGCGCTGAACAAGGCGATGAACCGGACCGCGACCTCGGCGCTCGCCGATGCGGACGTGGCGGTGCTGGTGCTCGAGGCACTGAGCTGGAACGGCGAGGACGAGCTTGCGCTCGAGCGCATCGCGCAGGTGCACCGCCCGGCGATCGCGGTGGTGAACAAGGTCGATCAGGTCCGCCCGCGCGAGCAGCTGCTGCCGTATTTGGCCGAGCTCAGCGCCCGCCACCCGTTCATCGCGCTGGTGCCGGTCTCGGCGCTGAAGGGGCAGGGCCTGGAGGACCTGATCCGCACCATCGCCGCGCAACTGCCGCAGTCCCCGCCGCTCTTTGCGCGCGACACACTCACCGACCGCGGCACGGCGTTTCGCATCGCCGAGACGGTGCGCGAGAAGGTCACCCTGGAGTTGAACCAGGAGGTCCCCTACGGCATCGCCGTCGAGGTCGAGCGGATGCGGCACGAGGACGACCAGCTCGCGGTCGACGTGGTGATCTGGGTCGATCGGGAAGGCCAGAAGCCGATTGTCATCGGCGGCGGCGGCGAGCGCTTGAAACGCGTCGGTAGTTCCGCCCGCCGGACGCTGAACGCGCTGCTCGGGGAGCGGCTGCACCTGACACTGTGGGTCAAGGTGCGCGAGAACTGGGCCGACAATGCGCGGGCGCTGAAGGATCTGGGCCTCGATTCATGAGCGCCGCGGCCCGCCGCGTCCAGCTCGCGCCGGCCTACCTGCTGCATCATCGGCCGTACCGCGAGAGCGGGCGGATCCTCGAAGTACTGGTGCGCGCCGAGGGCCGGCTGACGCTGTTCGCGCGCGGCGTGAGCGGTCCGAAGTCGCGCCTCGCCCCGGTCCTGCAGCCGTTTCAGCCGCTGCTGCTGTCCTTCACCCACGGCCGGGACGCCGGACAGCTCACCGGGGCGGAGTGCGCCGCGCCGGCCGCGCCGCTGCCGGCCGCGAGCGTGATGAGCGCGTTCTAT
>JAPTUI010000078.1 GCA_028067895.1 Pseudomonadota bacterium
CAGAGCGAGGCGAAGTACCGTCCGGCCCCATCCCGGGACAACGTCACCGAGCGCAGCCGGCCCTCCAGGCCCTCGCTGCGGCGCAGCTTGATGCGTCCCACGCCTGGCAGGTCGACAAAGGCCCACCGGGGAGTCGCTTCCCGCTCGACCTGCACCCGGCGCTGATCGAGGGCGAAGCGCACGCGCTCAACTCCCCCTCGGCGCCGAAAGCGCGGATAGCGAGCCCGGCGGGCCAAGAAGTTCTGAAACGCCCGCTCCTGATCGCGCAGCACCTGATTGAACGGCTCCCGAGGGAACTCAGCGAGCCAGTGCGTCTCCGGGGCCTGACGTCATGCCGTGAACTCTCTCGACAGAGATACCCAGTTCAGGCGCGTCTGATCGGCTTGATAGGCACTCGTGCGCCGTGCCAAGGCCCAGTTCCACACGAAGCGCGAGGCGCCGAAGAGTCGGCCGAGCACACGCCGCTGCCGTGCGCTCGGGTAGCAGCGCAGGCGGTAGGCTCGCTCGCGGGTCGTCGGCTCGGCCCTGCGCGCATGGACTGCCTTTCAGCACAAAATGTAAACGGGCTGGACACAAGTTCCAACAGCCGTCGGACGTCCTGCTACGCGTCCTGACACGACGTCATCACCGACGTCGTGTCAGGACGCTGCGCAAATGACTTAAACCGACGGGGTCGCGAGCGTCCGTGCTCGCTTCGACGACAACGCCAGACCGCTACTGGTGGGTCTTCGTGCAGGGTCCAGAGCGCCCTCCGAACCGAATCGTCCCCCGTCGTCCCACCTGCTCGACCAGCAAGTCTTTAGGGTCGGGGGCAATGGGAGCCACTTGAATCGTTGCGGCACGCCCAGGGATGGCGCTCACGCCCGTATGCGCATAAACTGAAAACTTTGCCTCTTCATCCGGATCAGCGCATGACACAAAAGAAAGCCGCCTCGCGGACCGCAGGATTCGTCACCCTCTTCCTGATCGAAATGTGGGAACGATTCGGCTACTACGGCATGACCGCCGTGGTGGTGCTGTTCATGGTGCAGAACCTCAAGTACAGCGACGACCGGGCCAATCTCACCTTCGGTGCGTTTGCCGCCATGGCGTACGCGGTACCCGCCATCGGGGGATGGATCGGCGATCGAGTCCTCGGCAGCCGCCGCACGACGTTGCTCGGCGCCATCATTCTGGCGATTGGCTATGCGCTGCTCGCAGTGCCCTACCCTGGATTGCTCTTCGTCGCATTGGGCGTCGTGGCGGTCGGGGGCGGCATTTTCAAAGCCAACCCCGCCAACCTGATTTCCAAACTGTACGAGGGCGATACGGCCAAGATCGACAGCGCCTTCACGATGTACTACATGTCGGTGAACGTCGGATCGACGCTCTCGCAGATCGCAACGCCCCTCATCGCGGTCTGGGTGGGGTGGCACGTCGCGTTCGCAGTCTGCGCCGCAGGCCTGGTCGTCGGAATCCTGAATTACCTGATGATGCGCCACCACCTCGCCGCCGTGGGCTCGGAGCCCGATTTTGAGCCGTTCCCGCTCAAGAAGACCGTGATGGTCGTCGCTGCCGCCGCTGTCGGAATCGCTCTGGTGACGATGATCGTGCAGAATCTCGCACTGGCCGAGGCGGTAGTGTGGCTCGCGTTCATCGCATTGGTCGTGATCTTCGCTGTGCTCATCTGGAAGGGGGATGCGCAGGAACGCAGAGGGCTCTGGGCCATCATCATCCTGACCGTCGAGACGATGCTGTTTTTCATCTTCTATCAGCAGATGTCGACCTCCCTCACCCTGTTCTCACTACGCAACGTGGATCTTCATCTGAACCTGCTCGGCCTGCATTACGCCGTGCCCGCAGGCCAGGTTCAGGCGCTCGACCCCATATGGATCTTCGTTCTGAGCCCGATACTCGCGTGGCTCTACAACCACCTCGGCCGTGGCCGCGGCGACCTGCACATCGCCACAAAGTTCGCGATCGGCTTCGTGATTCTCAGCATCGGATTTTTCACCTATGGCGTGAGCAGCCTGTTCGCAGTTCAGGGCAAGGTGGCGTTCGGGTGGATGATCGGCGGATTCGGCCTGCAGGCATTGGGTGAGCTGCTCATCAGCGGGCTCGGACTCGCGATGGTGTCTCGTTATGTGGGGCCACGGTTGAGGGGCTTCATCATGGGATCGTATTTCCTCGCCGTCGGCATTTCGGAATATCTCGGCGGCTTCGTCGCGACGTTCGCGGCGGTACCTCGGCGGGTGACCAACCCGGTGCAGACCCTGCCGCTGTACTCACATCTGTTCTACGGACTCGGCATCGTCGCGATCATCGGCGCCGCGGCGGCCATTGCCATCGTGCCCCTGATGAAGCGTCTGTCGGCCACGGTTGAGGACACGGCCCTCCCCGCGGGGGTTCCGGGAACTATCCGCGAGGAAGAATAGCCGGAGCGCTCCTCCGGTCGCTCAGCGTCTTGTCTCTCACGGCGCTCGAGCGACCGGAGTCTTTCTTGACCAATGAAGCGGCTGCGCGGTCCCGAGCGGCTCAGCATTGAGCACGTTCCTTGGGCTACGGCGCGTGTGTTCCGCCACGCAACCTCCCCCTCCTGCAATCCACGACTGCACAGTGCAATCAGCGGGGCATGAACCGCCGATACGCGGTGATCCAGTTCCGCGCAATTGCGCGCCGCGCCACCGCCAGCGAGATCCGGCCCCGGCAGACCAGGTGATTCAATCGATTCTCGAGCCGATCCTTGCGGTACGATCCCCACCCGCCCGCGACGTGATGCGGCTCGGGCCAGAGATTACGCGGCGAGGCCGGCGATCCACCGAGTTCGAGCGGCACGAGGTGATAGACCGGGCTGATTCTGTTGCGCATTAAATCTATTATAAATCATTGACATAGTAGTAGCAACGCCCTATGGTGTGCTCCGGGTTCTCCCGCAAGTAGCCAGGCTTTCCATGAAAGCCGAGTAGCGGGTGGGGTCGGGGTACTCATGTCGAGAGTCGGCGAGTCGGAGTTGAAACGTTGGCGCGATTTACCGGCCGAGGAGATCTTGGCGCGGCTCGCTGACTACGCCAAGGAGGATCCGACCTTTGGTGCCATCAAGAATCCGGCTACGGTGCGCTGGTACGCAAGGGCGAACGAGCATGAGTTCGAGTTGCTCCTGACCGGACCGAAATTCTTTGACACCCGCGCGAAGCGAGGGGGCGGAGGCGCGGTAGACCTGGCGATGCACTTGTTCGACTTGGCCTTTCGAGACGCGGTCGCACTGCTCCGTCGCCGGAACCTGTAATGAAGCTGTTCTTCACCGATGAAGAGTTCCGCATCGATGGTTTGCCGCGACCAGGGATTCCTTTCTTGTGTGACCGGAGCATGGAACTGGTCGCGGAACCCAACTGGTATTTGCGACATATCGCCAGTGTGAGCGGCAGGACCCGCGCGCCTGCCACGTGGCGTACCTATGGCGATCATTTGCTCGAGTTCTTCGCATTCCTTGAAGATAACGGGCTCGCCTGGACCGATCTCACATTCCAGGAATTGGCGTCATGGCGCGATGCCATGCTCGAGCGCGGGTGCAGGCGGAGTACTGTCAACCAGCGTCTGCGCGGCGTCCACGCCTTCTACGCGTGGGCCAAGCGTCAAGATTTGACGAATGAGATTCCATTTACCACCAAGGAGGTCCTGGTCACCCGTCCCACACAGTTTCTCGCTCACGCGTCGTCCGGTGGCAATCAGGTGCAAGCGAATGAACTTGCCCTGCGCACAATACCAGCGGAGCTGCAGTTCCTGCGTTTGGACAAGGCGGTAGAATTTCTCGAGGCGCTGACGCCCGCGCGCGTACGGCTGATGGGTTACACGATGCTCCTGACGGGAATGCGGCGGCAGGAGGTCGTCGCCCTGGACTATCGTGTTCTCCCAGACCCGGCGGGGCATGATCCGGGTAAATCGCTGCCGATGGTGCTCGATGGCCAGAAGACACCCACCAAGGGATCGAGGCCGCGCACGGTCATGGTGCCGTACGATCTGGCAGTGGCGCTCGCGGACTATTGCATTTTCGAGCGGCACAAGCTTCAACGACAGTTTGCACGACGCCATGCCCGGGAAACGACTCGGCTGTTTCTCTCGGAGCGGGGTGAGGAACTTTCTGCCAAGAGCCTCAACGATGCTTTCTCAGCTGCTCGCCGGCGCACCGGCATCTTGGGCCGCCCCCATGTGCTGAGGCACACCTTTGGAACGTATGAGCTACTGCGGATGCGCCGTGAGCGAGGCGACAGTCAAGCGCTCTTGTGGGTGCGCGATCGCCTGTGGCACCGCTCCGTGACTACCACGGAGCGCTACATCCACGCGGCTGATCTCATTCAGCACGACGCGGTGGATGGGTATCAGCGGGATTTGTGCGAGGCGCTTCGCCATGGCCATCCGTCGATCGCGGCTTGACCGCAAACTGTCAGGCCGCCCGCTTACTCGAGCGGGCGGCGAGCGCGCCCCCGGGTGGTCCTACGCCATCCTGTGTCCTCATGAGGGTAATCTCCTCTTTGACTTTAACTCGTACCGGCGGCCCGGGCAGGACGACCTTGCGGGGCACATGCGCGATGCTCTCTGGACTCTCCGGCACGAGGTTGTCGGTCGGTCGCTGATGAGCTACAACACGCACGGCCTGCGGTACTTCTGGAGGTTCCTTGATGAGTTGCGGGCGAACGGCGAGCCAATAAATCGGCTGAATGAAGTCGATCGGCGGCTGATCGATCGATTCCTCACATGGCTTGAACTGCAACTCTCCATGCGAGGTCCGACCCGGGGACGGCCACTGTCGCTCAGCGCGAAACGCGTGTCGTACCTCCATATGAAGGCGCTGCTCTTGAACCGGTGCAAACTCGCACCTGAGGCGGTGAATCCTGAGCTTTCCTTCCCGCGCAATCCCTACCCGAATGTCAACCGGCTGACGCCCCGGCGTGACAGCTATTCGGCGGCGGAGCAAAAGGCGATCGTCAACGCCTTGAACAGCGACCTACGCAGGATTCATGAGAATGACGGCGAGCCGTTACCAGCCCTTCAGGTCCTAATGGTGCATATGCTGGTGCTCGCGCTTGCAATGGGTTGGAACCTGCAGTCCTTGATGGAGCTGCGCCGGGACAGCCTTCGCGATCACGCGCTTCCCGGCCGCAAGCTATTCGTGACCGTCAAGCGCCGTGGTCATTCGATCCATGCGGCGTCTGTGCCGGATGAGCCAAGATCTCAAACCTCGGAAGGAAAGCTGAGTCCCGTACCCGACAATGTGGTCGAACACTTCCGGTTTCTCTGCGAGTTTACGGCGCCGCTGATTGTCGAGGCGGACCCCCGCGACCGCGATTGTGCGTTCTTATGGAAGGTTCCCAAGCTCGCCAACAGGGCCAAGGTGGTTCGCCTCAATGCGACGCGAGTGTCCAATGGGCTCTTGGCGTTCCGGAACCGTCACGACCTCAGGGATGATCGCGGGAGGCCTCTACGGCTCGGCATAGCCCGGCTGCGTCCCACCGCCGCCTCGGAGCTGTACCGCCGGACCCATGACATCCGCAAGGTCCAGCAATTTCTTGGCCACGCAAGCCCGCTTACCACGGCGTTGCACTATGCTGATAAGCCGTTCGAGGCGGAACGCGATCACGCGCTGGTCCTCGAGAGCTTTGTCGGCCACCTCACCAGCATGGAGGTGGACGGAAAGAGACTGGTCGCGGCGGACGGAAAAATTCCTGCCGCCGATGTGCAAAACCTCCTGTCCGAGGGCTATTCCACCGGAATAGCGCGCTGCCGCAACCCGTTCCGTGATGGCGGTACGGTCTGTCAGAAGTACTTTACTTGTTTCCGATGCCCTAACTTCTGTGTACTCGAGGACGACCTTTGGCGGCTCTTCAGCTTCTACGAGCAGCTGCTGGCCGAGCGGATCAAGATCAATCCAGCGCATTGGATGAAGACCTACGGCCCAATCATACGCCGCATCGATGCGGAGATTGCTCCGCTGTTTCCCGCTGAAAAAGTCGACGCGGCCCGCCGCCAGGCGCGGGATAATCCGCATCCGGCGTGGAAGAGAGGTTCACCATGAGTGTGCCCCTGCCCGCATTAAAGCTGATCCGGGCAGTGAGTCCAGCCCGACGCGGCGCGTTCGTCGTCTCTCTCGCACCGTCCCCCGAGGGCTCGACAATCGTGGTAAGCCGCTTCGCGGACGCTGTCTGGCAGTTTTATCCCTATATGCTTCAGGAGTCCCGCTCGCTGAGTCACAAGGCCATTGACTGGCAGATCCGGCTTCCCGATGGGCTATTGCTGACCGACCCGAAACACGCAGAATTGCTGTTCTCAGCGAAAGCCTTCGTCTGGTCGCTATTCGCTGACCCCGTCGAGGGGCGTCGACGCCCAACTATGTCGACGCTGATCACGCGAACCAAGGTTCTCACCTTCTTGCTACGATGGATGGTGAGGCATGGTCTGACGGCTTTTACAGGTCTGGCTGGGCACACCTTGGCATACGCTCAGGCGACTCGGACATCCAACGGCAAGGCAGTGTCCCTCACCACGATCCAGCATCGCCTGCAGATTGTCGAGGACCTTTTTGCCCAGCGCGGAAAGCTCGAAGACGCGCTGCAGGCACACCCCTGGCCCGGGGAGTCCATTGCTTCGCTCTCTGGTTCGCGAAATGATTCGCGGAGGTATGTGCCAAAGACGGACCCCATCCCGGAGCGCGTCGCGGGCGAGCTTGCCCGTATCGCTATCGAGTACATTCGTGAACGTGGGTCAAGCATTTTGGCGGCGCGCGATGAAAAAGAGGCGGCCATGGAGGAAAAGCGTCGGGCTGGGTGTGGCCGGGATACGCTCAAGGCTGTTCGTGCACAAGCCGTGCGCAAATGGGGCTACGATAACGCATACAAACTGACAACCGACGTAGGGCGGTTGCGCATGGCCTGCTTCATCGTGATCGCGCTGTTTTCCGGCATGCGCCTCTCCGAGATCATGTCTTTGGGCGAGGACTGCATCGCTCGCCGTCCGAGCTGCGATGGCAGTTGCGAGGTAATCTGGGTGCACGGGACGATCTACAAGACGGGTGTGCGTCCGAAGGCGTGGCAGGTTCCTCCCGTGGTCGAAGAGGCCGTGAGCGTGCTAACCCGATTGACTGGATCTCTTCGGAAGGCGCTGCGTGAGGAGGCGCGGGATCTGCGTAAGCGCATTCCGCTGGCAGTCGGAAAGGGAAAGGCTGGACTCGTGCAGCGGATGACAATCGTTGAACGCCATCAGGATAAATTGTTCGTTTCGAGATTTCCTATGGCCAAGAACGTGATCTCCGTGTTGTCTTCTGCGTCGAGCCATAACGAATTGCGGCGCTTTTGCGTCGATCACGATGTTCGAGGTGATGACGGACGTCCTTACCCGCTGCACTGCCACCAGTTCCGTCGCACCTATGCGCGGTTCATGGCCCAAGCAGCACTCGGTGACCTGCTGACGCTACGCGATCATTTCGGGCACCGAAGCCTCGATATGACTGTGTACTACGCCGATGGCGTGAGCCAGGAGTACGAGGCCGACCAGGAGCTGCTGGACATGATCGCGACCGAGAAACAGCTCCGCCAAACCGAGATCGTGCGAGGGTACCTGGAGTCCGATGCACCCCTGGCCAACGGCGGGGACTGGCTCGGCCAATGGCGTACCCGAGTACGCACGGCCACGAGTAAAGAGGCGCTGATGGCCGAGTACGCTGGGAGCATCACACTCAACGGCACCGGACATTCCTGGTGCGTGGGCAACGCCCGTGGCACGGGCTGCGGCGGGCTGTGCGTATTCGAGGCGCCAATGTGTGTGGACTGCCGCTACGGCATCATCGGGCCGGAGCATAGGCCGGTTTGGGAAGGCATTCGAGATCAGCAGCTGGAGGTGCTCGCGCTAAACGACGTCGGAGAATCCGGTCGCGCGCGTGCTCGGCGAATCCTGGACGCGGCGCAGACCGTGTTGAAGCGTCTTGATGGGGAGAGGACACCGTGAGCGAGACGGCGGCCGCTGGCAACCTGGCGCTTGCCGCGCATGCACGCCGCTCGATGCGTGAGACGCGGCACAAACTGGACCTCGCGGTGCGGCGGCTCGCACACGGTAATCCGCGCGTGGTGCCCAAGGGCACGAGGCTCTCCGCAGCCTCTGTTGCGAAGGAGGCGGGCGTGGATCGAGCCACGCTGTACCGTTTCCACGAGCCCGTTCTCGCCGAGATCCGCCGGGTCAACGAGACGGCGCCCAAGGAGAAACTTAGGGCGAGTCGTGCGCAGACCCGCGAGGCAGATGCCCGTCTCAAGGAATATCGCGCTCTCCTTGAGCAAGCGCAATCTGAGGTCGCGGCCCTGGCACGGAATAACTACAGGCTGCAGGCTCATGTCGAAGAGCTCGAAGCCAGCCTTCGCGTCCGCGATGACCGGATTGCGGTCTTGCAGCAGCAGATCAATACGCGGTCGAAGTCTCGCTGAGATCGGGTCGGAGGGGGGTCGTGCATATGATTTCGAGTGAACGAGGCCAATCGGTCGCTGTAGAATGCCCCGCGCCCAGTTGCGCTGTGGTCGGTTTGTGCCTCCGCTGATGAAAGTCCTGGTTGTCGAGGATGAGCGTAAGACCGCCACGTATCTCAAGCGTGGGCTTGAAGAGAATGATTTCGTAGTTGACGTCGCGGAGACGGGCGAAGACGGCAGTCACCTCGCCGAAACACAGCCCTATGATCTGATCATTCTTGATGTCCAGCTTCCCGGTCGTGACGGTTGGAACGTGGTGACGGAAATACGACGCCGCGGGGTGGAAACACCGGTGTTGTTCCTTACTGCGCGCGACGCGGTCCGCGACCGGGTGAAGGGCTTGGAACTCGGCGCGGACGATTATCTCGTAAAGCCTTTCGCGTTTTCGGAGCTCCTGGCACGAATGCGATCGATTTTGCGTCGCGGGCCTGTCAGGCACTCGACGCTACTGAGGCTGGATGACTTGGAGGTCGATCTCGGCCGTCACAGGGCGCAACGGGCGGGCCGGGTCCTCGATCTCACACCGAAAGAATTCCAGCTGCTGTCTCTTCTGCTGCAGCGCAGCGGCGAGGTTCTCTCGCGCACGCTGATTGCCGAGCAAGTCTGGGACATCAACTTCGAGAGCGACTCCAATCTCGTCGAAGTGCATATGCGGCGGTTGCGTTCGAAGGTGGACGACCCGTTCGAGAGGAAGCTCATTCATACGGTGCGTGGCGTCGGATATGTCCTCGAAAAGCGCGCCTGAGCACGTCGGAGTCGGGCGGCGCGCCTCTGCGCGATCCCCGTCGATCGCCCTGCGCATGACCGCGTGGTACGTCCTTTCCGCCTTCGCGTTGATCATCATCGCAACGGGATCGCTCTATTGGGTTCTGGTCAATGGCATGTATCGGGAGGATGTGCACGATCTCAGAGACAACCTTGAGAACGCATCCCTTTTGCTGCGCTCCTCGAGCGGCGGCCGGTATGGCGCGTCGTCTCCGCTTGAGATGCCCCGCGCTCGAGGGAGTCGACCGGACATTTACCTGCGGGTCTTGAATTCGAACGGGCAGGTACTGATTGAGACACCGGGTTTGTCGAGGCGACTGCCTGCGCCTTCGAAAGCGGAGCTCGCCGTAATTCCCTCAGGTGGCGGTGAGAGCCATCAGATCCTCTCGCGTCAGGGTGAGCCATTTTTGACGCTGATTGCACCGATCGCCGGAAGCCAGCCGCGATTCCTGGAAGTCGCCATGGATCGGGCGCATGACGAGTTTCTCTTGGCGCGTTACCGCGAGCGACTGTGGCTGGTGCTCGGTGGGTCGCTGGTGCTGTGCGCGGTGGTGGGCTACCTCATCGCCCGCAGCGGAATGCGGCCCATCAAGGGGATCAGTCAGACCGCCGAGCGTATCCGCGCCACCACACTACACGAGCGGATCGCAACCGGCGGTCTGCCGGAGGAATTGCGGGGCCTGGCTGAGACCTTCAACAGCAT
>JAPTUI010000251.1 GCA_028067895.1 Pseudomonadota bacterium
CTCGCGTCGGTTCGACTCAGGAGCTGCGGATCGACGCACGCGTAATCGCCGCAACACACAGAGACCTCAGTGCCGCGGTTCGATCCGGAGATTTTCGCGAGGACCTTTTCTACCGGCTGAATGTCCTGCATGTCGAGATCCCGCCGTTGCGCTCACGCGGCGCAGACAGTGTCCTGCTGGCCGAGCACTTCCTGCGCCGGGAAATCACTGGTCGCCAACCCGGCGTGCGCGGCTTCTCCGAAGCCGCGCTCAGTGCGATCCGGCATCACAGCTGGCCCGGGAACATCCGCGAGCTTTTGAACAGAGTCCAGCATGCCGTCGTAATGTGCAACGGATCGCTCATTACCCCGGCGGACCTGCAGCTCGAACAGCGCGGCGCGCTGTATACCAGCGGATCACTGGCAGATGCGCGTGCGGGGACTGAACGGCAACTCATAGAGACGGCACTCGACCGCAGCGGCCACAACATCGCAGCAACCGCGCGCGAGCTTGGTGTCTCGCGGGTCACCCTCTACCGGATCCTCAAGCGCCTGGGCATGTCACCGCGTCGGAATTTCCGTGCGCTCGACTCCTGAGCGATCCGGGGCCACGCCATGGGAGAAAGAACAATGCGCCGTTCCCGCACTCTTGCCGCAACCGCACTGCTCGCTGCAGCGCTGACCCACAGCGCTCATGGTCTCGCCGCGGACGCCCCGCCAGCCACCGAGCCGGCTCCGGTCGGCCAGGCGCCGGCGGCCCCGAAAGGCCCCGCGCCAGCGGCACAGGTGTTCTCCGAACCGACGGCATTGACACCGCAGGGCACGCTCGTTCTCGAGCCGTCCATTCAGTACGTGCACTCCACCAACAATCAGATCGCCCTGCTCGGGTACACGGTCCTGCCCGCACTGACCATTGGCCTGATCGACGTTCAGCGCATAGAAAGCAATTTGACGACCTACAACCTGACGGCACGTTACGGTCTAATGCGGCGTCTGGAAATCGAAGTGCGCGTGCCATACGTAATCGCCAACACCAACACAGAGACGCGCCCATTGGCGACCGCGGCCACCACCAATTCGTATTTCAATGCGTCCGGCAGCGACATCGGCGACGCGGAACTGGCGCTGCGCGCACAGTTGAACGAGTTTCACGGAAACAACATCGTGTGGATCGGTTCGCTGCTGTTCAAGTCGCACACCGGAACCAGCATATTTCAGGAACCTCTCGATCCTAACACCGGCCTGCAGAGTACCCTCGCCACGGGCTCCGGGTTCTATGCGGTTCAGCCCGGCATCACGTTTCTTCTGCCGTCCGATCCTGCCGTCTTCTTCGGAGGAGCCGACTACACTTACAGCATCAGCCGCAATGTGGGGCACGGATACGGGTACATTCACCCTGGAGCAATCGTCGACGTGACGCTCGGCATGGGCCTCGCACTCAATGCGCGCGCTTCGTTCAGCATCGGCTACCAGCACAGCATCGTCTTTCAGACCACCCAGACGACTCCCGCCAGTGGGTTGGCGCTTGCCCGAGTCGGCACATTGCAGCTCGGTACGCTGCGCTTTGGAGTCACGTATCGGGTCAATCCGCGTACTTTGCTGAACGTGACGATCGGCGTCGGCGTCACTCGCGACTCTCCCGACCTCGAGGCCACCGTTCGGCTGCCGATGTCGTTCTGAGCGGAACCGCAACGCCTCAATGAGCGATAGAGGCGGCCACCTGAGATTGAATCGCGGCTGCCAGCGACATCGCATTGACCACAGGCAGGCTCCCCAGTGTTGCGGTGATGGTGGTCTGGGTCTCTACGGTGGTGGCCTGCACCTCGTTCTGCACCGCAGTCGTGATGGCTGTTGCGTTGGGGAGGTTGCTGATCACGATGACGGGCACCACCGAACCGGGGCCGGGCGCAGTCGTCACTTGCGGCGATGCGGCCGCCACTGTCGTGGGAGCTGGACCTGCTGTCGTGACGGCCGGAGTCGTCGTCGCGGATGCCGCCGCCGAACTTGAGAGTGTTCCAGGGCTCGTTTGGAGCGTTGGGCTCACCTGCGCGGCAAGGGGCGCAGCCCCAGTTCCGGGCGTCGCGGCAGGTGAAGCGGAAGTCGACGCCGAGCTGGCACTCGGCCCGGGCAGCGCACCATTCGCCGCTGTGACGGCATTCGTGAGGGCGCTGCCAAATTGTGCCGTCGACCCAGTCTGCACGTCCGGAGAAGTCACCGAACCGCTCGTCACGCCCGGGGCACTCGACACGGCAACGACTGGGGTACCGGCAGGAGTAGCCCCCCCGGCCTGCGCACCCGAGGGCGTCAACGTGGCGACGGCTGGACCTGCGCCAGTCGTGGCTCCCGCCGCCACGGTAGGAGGCGGCAGCGTGGCGATGGACTGGACTGCCGTCGCAATCTTCCCGGACACCGCTTGTCCCGAATTGAGCACCTGGATCAGCTGAGCGAGCGGACCGGTGACGGAAATCTGCGGCTGGCCGCCGGAGGCGAGATTGCCGAGATTGGAGATCACCAGCTGCATTTGGGCCACCACCTGACCGTTCACCTCCACGGTGCGTGCGATGGCGAAATACGCGACCAAGATCGGGTTACCGAAGTCGAAGCCGCCATGCAGTCGGGCGAGCTCAGCATCGGGCACGATGACCCAGGAGGCTTCGGCCCGTTCTGCGGCCAGAATGCTCACCGGCGAGGCGGCCGCAGCCGCACTGGAGCCGATGCACAGCCCCAGGATCAACGGTTTGAGAATGCGCATACGGGCCTCCACTCGCTCAGAAGCGATTCCCGTTCGGAATTTCAAGGAACTCAAGGGCCAGTGAATGCCGATCCACGCCGAGGAACAGCGGCGGCGGCGTCGCCGATCGCCAGTCGGCCGGCAGATTGAACCGCGCAATATTCAGATCGTTGCGGATCACGAAGAACAGATTGCCCACCCGCACCCGCGCGAAAGCCTTACGGGACATCACCCGGCGGCCAAGCGCCGGATCCCCGAGCACCACCCGATAGGCAGTGGCGCCCTTGACGACGACGAAGTGCCGATAGCCGTGATCGGTGATCAGGGCGATCGCCGGGATGCCGATCCTGACCAGCGTGCTCAAAGGGACTCGCACCCCGTCCGCCACGTAGCCCAGGCTCTGCAGATAGCGCTTCATATCGAGCAGCGAGAAGCCCTCGACACGGATCTGCGCCTGGTTGCCCACCGCGTACATGGCCCGGAACACGGCCGTTTCGGTGGTCGGCCGCCCGTATTGATAGGTCAGCAGCGTCGCGAGCGCCGCCGAGCCACAACTGAAGTCGTACTGCTGATGTACCGTGCGGCGGAATGCCCAGTCATAACGCATCTGCTGCAACGTGTGCACGGGCACCGAATACGACTCTCCGGCACTCACCTGGATCATGCCTTCGGCGTGCACGACGCCTGCCGCCAGCAGCCCGAGCGCCATCGGAAGCGCCGCCCCCAGAGCCCTGTTCACGACGGCGCCTCTACTTCTGACCGGTCAGCTGCAGGTTCAGGATCGTCGAGTTCTGAATCAACACATTGTTGCCGGAATTCTGGATGACGATCGGAATGCCCGAGGAGTTCGAAAACGCGCTACTGCTGATCGAGTTCGACCCGGTGGTCAGCTGCGAAGCCACGTTTCCGCTGACCGCACCGTTGGAATTGTTCTGACTCAGCTGGGTATCGGTGCCACCGCGCTCCTTGGCGAGGAGGGCATCCCCGATCACCGCCGCGCTCAGCAGGGCCGCCGAGTCCGAAGGGGATTTCGCATCCGCCATCGCATGCGCTGGCGTCTTTGACGGGCGTACCGCCGCGGCGGTGCGCACGGGCGAGATCTGTCGTGCAGTCCCTTGAACCGCCGGACGGGACTGGACCTTCGGCGCCGGAACGGGGGGCGACTTCGGCGTCTCACCCCGCGCGGCAGCACATCCGAGAGCGCCCAGGGACGCCAGCATGACGATCGGTACTATGGGGTGATTCATGGCAACCTCCGCAAAGAGCGGCCGGAGCGCGCGCGCTCTGCGCAACGCTCCGGAACGCTCCCCGGTGCTAGTGACCGGTCGCCGAAAGCGACAGGTTGGCCTGCACGTTGACGCTCTGCTGGATCAGCGACGACATGCCGCTGTTCTGGCTCGCCACCGTGATGCCCGCCCCATTGGTGAAGGCGCTGCTGATGTTGTTGGACATGTCGAATGTCCCGGCGGTCACGGTATTGTTCCCGCCCATGCCCCCTGCGCCACCCGCTCCCCCGACCGCTCCGTTGCCGACGCCACCAGTTCCGGTCGTCGTCGCCTGCGTTCCTCCGGTACCGGATCCGCCGCTGCCGCCGTTGCCGCCGCTGCCGCCGCTGCCGGCATTGCCGAGCGATGCCGTCGCGCTGCCGTTCGCTGCGTAGCCATTGGTCGCAGAGCCGCCTGACCCGCCCTGTCCGGCGGTGTTTGTGCTCGCCACCGTGTTCGCCGCGCCGCCTCCGGTGCCGGTACCGGCCGAGGCATCCCCGCCGTTGCCGCTGGTCGCGTTATTCGGCTGAGCACTCGAGCCCTCCGGATAGCTGCTGTAGGGTCCCGGCCGTCCCGATCCGCTGCCACTCGTGCCACTGTTCGTTGCGGCACTGAGTCCGCCCGTCGCCGGTCCGCCCATCCCGTCGCCTCCGCCTCCGGCTCCGGTCCTGGTGAAGCCAACGTCCCCGCCGTTTCCACCTTTACCGGCGTGCGCACTACCGTTACTGGCGCTTCCGTTGGTGGTGTCGCCGGCCGTCACGGATCCGCCCTGTGCCCCGACTGCACCTCTGGCGCCGTTCCCGCCGGCGGTCGACATGCTCGCCGAGGATCCACCGCTCGCGCCGCCATATCCGGCGCCGCCCCGCCCGCCCGCGGCACCACTGGCTCCGTTGGCGCTACCGGTATTCCAGGCCGTATTACCGATGCCGGCCACCGTGTTTCCGGACACCGTTGCGTTCAAATTGGACGTCGCCGCGACTGTGGTGTTCCACGTGTCGTTGGTGACGGTACTCGTCATGTTTGTGTTCGTCGTCGTCGTCGGGTCATAACTGCTGACGTTCGCCGACGATCCGAGGTTCGCTTGCGGACTGCCGTTGCCGCCCTGCGTCGTCGTGCTGTTCTTCGTGACCGACTTCGACGGAGGACCGCCTCCTCCGTCTGAGTTGCTGGCCATCGCCAGCCCGGAGGCCGAC
This sequence comes from Pseudomonadota bacterium, assembly GCA_028067895.1. GTDB lineage: Bacteria > Pseudomonadota > Gammaproteobacteria > Steroidobacterales > Steroidobacteraceae > 13-2-20CM-66-19. Next base: position 5,168 of record JAPTUI010000251.1, read on the forward strand.
GCCAGCGCCACGGCGATGGCCATGGCAATCAGTTTATTCGTCTTCATTGAGGGTTCTCCGCACATGAATGGTTTGACTTCGCGATGCGTTGCGCCGCCGCTCACCACTGCACACAGTCGGTTGCTGGCTGCAGCGTTCTTCAAGCAACCTCCGTGCCACGAAGAGACAGACCGCCAAGTGACTGATTTCATTGGCATGGGTGCTGCAGGGCACGCGCGCGCCAACGCTGCGAAGGCGAGACATGTTGCGGGACCGAATCATCATCCCGATCCCGCCCTCCTGCGCCGGATTTGCCGCGCATGGACGACGAGGACCACCGCCGCAGCATCAGGCCGCGGTCGCATTCCGCGCCCTCCGTGCCCCAAGGCACCCAACTTGTGAACCGTTGCCGTGCTCTGCACGTCAAAGGGGCACCGAACGCTAGATCAGCATGCCGAACCGTCTATGGACCGCAGTGTTCACATCAACGTCCATTTGCGCCGTACGCTCGATCACCGCGCTCGCCGCGAGCAGTCAAATTCCGCTGTCAAAACTCAAGGCGGTCATTTCGTCGGCAAGAAAAGCGCCTGGCCGCACAGGATTGAGCTGCAGTTGTACATGCGGATCAACGGAATTCGGCAATGGAATTCGATCCGCGGAACCGACTTGCGGCACACGATTCGGCCGGTGTTGCATGGCGGCCCCGATTCTCCGGCAACGCCGGCGGCGTGGAGTTGTCAGCGTCTCCGGGATGATCATTTCACCGTAGTGGAATGGGAGCAGCGAGGCACAGGCAAGACGTTCGCAGCACACACGCGCGGCTAAGTCACCGGGCATGACCATCTCTGGCATGACCCACGATGCCGCTCAGCTCGTGCGCTATCTGCGCATACGTTTCCACACGCGAGCGATTTCTATTCCGCTGGGGCATTCCTGGGATACCGTGCTCGGAGTTGGACTGACAGAGCGTCATCCGAGTGGTTCTGGGCCTATTCGGCGTGGATCAAATCGTCAATATGCGCCGAGGCGAACAGCTCGGTTACCGCTTTGCGCGACGCGAGGCCGAAACGCATCACCATCCCAAGGCGATCCGTCAGCTCGAAGCGATCGCACCCGATCCCTGCCCTGACGCTCAAGCGGGTCTCGGTACGCAGCCGGTGGGAGATGTACCATGGCGGACTCGCGCTCCGGCGTCGCAGCCTCCAGTGGGATTCACGCACGATGCGCCGCGCGCAGTCGAATCCGGATCAATGATAGAATTCTCGCGGCGCCCACCTCACGCGGTGTAGAAACGTGAAATTATCGATCGTTGGCGGACTCATTCTCGCAGCCGGGGGATTGTTTCTGATCCTGCGGCCGCCGCACTACTCGTCGCAGCAGCGCGTCTTCAAGTTCGCCGGCGTGCAAGCGAGCGTGCGTCATGAAAAGACCGTGCCCGGATGGGTAGGGGGAACGGTCTTCGGCGCCGGTCTCGTACTGCTGGCCGCCGGCCTTCTGAAGCGACTCTAAGCCGGCCCGTTCGGCTGCGGAAGCCCCGCTCGCCTCACCTTGAGCGCGGGTCCTCGGAGCGGAAGCATGATTTGAGGTCCGCGGCTTCCGGCTCGCGCGAACGGCACCGAACGCGGCGGCCCTCCGAGGCTGAACCGGCCTGCAGCGCCTGTACACCCGCTCGGGCACGGCGCATGATGAGCGTCACTGATCGCCTCAGGGACCGCATCATGTCGCGCATACTCGTGGTCGACGATGACGCTGGTCTGCGCGATGTCCTCAGTGCGATTCTCTTGCGGCTGGGTCACGAAGTGGACACGGCCGCGGATGGCACTGAGGCGCTGACGCGCACCCTCGGGGCAGATTACGACGCCGCGATCGTCGATTACCAGATTCCGCCGCCCAACGGGCTCGACGTGCTCAATCGGCTGCGCGAGATCCAGCCGAAGTGTGTCCGCCTCCTGATGTCGGGCACACTCGACTTTCCGGTCGTGGTGGACGCCGTCAACCGCGGCGAGATCGCCCGGGTCATTCCCAAGCCCTTCGACCGGCAGCTCATTCTCAGCGCCCTCGAGAGCGCTCTCGAGGGCCGCGCCAAGCTGCGCGAGGTCTACATCGGCTCGCTGCGCGACGGCTTCGATCAGCAGCACCGCCAACTCGAGGAATGCCTGCTCTCCGGGGCGCTCACCCTCGCCTTGCAGCCGCTGGTACGCGCGATTGATTACAGCGTGATCGGCTACGAGGCACTGCTGCGCAGCAGGCATCCGGGATTCGACTCTCCGCTCGCGATGATTTCCGCCGCGGAAGCGCACGGAATGATCGGGCGGCTCGCGGACGCGGTCGCCGGGTGTGTCGAGCGAGTCCTCACGGTCATGCCGGCCGACGCGCTGCTGTTCATGAACTCGCACCCGGCCGAACTAAACGATCTCGAACAGGTGCGCCGCCGGCTCGAGCCGCTCGCCGCCCATGCCTCGCGCATCGTCGTCGAGATCACCGAACGGGCCGATGTACTGCAGATCATGAACTGGCGCCATGCCGTCGAATTTCTCACCCAGGCCGGCTTTCGCATCGCGGTGGATGACCTCGGCGCCGGCTACAACTCCCTGTCGGTCCTCGCCGAGCTTCGTGCCGCGTTCGTCAAGGTGGACATGACCATCGCACGGGACATCGATTCCGATACGCGCAAGCAACGACTCTTCGAATTGCTGGTCAGCGTCGCCAAGGCAACCCAGGCACAACTCATCGTCGAGGGCATCGAGACGCACGCCGAGGCCGAGATGGTCACGAGACTCGGTGCGGACTTCCTGCAAGGCTATCTGTTCGGCCGTCCGACCATCGGCCTGCTCGGCTGAACTCGCCTCTGCTGCCCGGGGCGGGACTGAGGACTCATCGGCTGTGAACCTGCGAGGACGGGGCGGCGCCCTGAGAAGGGCATTGCATCTCGGGGCCGGACCCCTGTGATACCCGGATTTTCAATTCAGAAGCTGCCGGCTGCCCTCCTCGATCAGCGTCCAGAGCCACGGGCAAAATCACCGCCATGCCGCGCAGCGATGCCGCGATGACGGGCACGAAGGGTCCGCCGAAGGAGCCTGGCCCCCTTCGGATCGCCGCGCGCGTCCTGATGGTTTTCGTCGCTATCGTCGCGATCTGCGCGCACGGTATCCAACCGCCGGGCTGGAGCGGCCGGGGCGCGGTCTGACTGCTCGGCAGCGGGATCGCGCTGGCGGCAGTCATCCGCTGGGGCCCCGTGCACTACGTTCCCGTCTACGCGGCCGACGTGCTCGTGGGCCTGCTCAACGGCCGCAGTCTCGCGCCGACGATGATCGCCGCGCTGGGCTTGCTGGCGGGCGTGTTCACCGTCGTCTGGCTCCTGCGCCGCTACGACTTTGACGACACTTTCGAGCACGGACGCGACATCCCATTATTTGCGGCGACGGCGCTGATCGGCATGCTCATCCCCGCCGCGGTGGGGGCCGGGACGTTCGCCGCGTGGTACGCCATCGACCTGACATACCACTCCGCCTGGACCTTGATGGACCGGCTCCGGTGGTGGCTGAACGACTTCATGGACGCATTGATCCAGGGGCCGCTGCTGGTGGCCGCCCGATGGAAAGCCCTTAGGCCGCGGCGAGCGCAGCCGATCTCGGCCAGTCTGCTCCTGTTGCTGCTGCTCACGCTTGAGCGCCATCGGGGGACTGCTGTCCATTCGGGCCCGAACGACGGGCGGCACGATCATCAGCTGCATCGCGCCCCAGGCACCGCCCGGGGATGCGTCGAACGGTGCGCCGCGACTGAGTGTCGATCGGATGCTGGGATGACGGACCCCGACCATTCCCGCCGACACATCGGCACGAGGGCCGATGCGCCCCTGCTTCCCTGCGTCCCATGCCCGTGAGCAACAGGGTGATCGCGTCGAGCGTGCGCCGCCTGAGCCTCGGCGCGCCCGCTCAAGCCGCCGTAGAATTGCCCGAAGGCGCCGACGTATACTCGATCCACCCTCAACACCGGAGACCCGTATGAGCAAAGGCATGGATAAAAAGAAGGAAGCGAAGAAGAAGCCGGCGAAGACCCTCGAAGAGAAGCGCGCCGCCAAACGGGAGAAGCGCGAGTCCCGCGGACGCTGAGCGGCGGTCAGCCCGGCACACGGGACCGGGCTCATCGCGATCCGTCACGCACGCTGGCGGTCCGCGGTGTGAGACGCGACACGCTCGCAACGACGCACGGCGCTCTGCGGACAGCCCCGCCAGCGCCGTGCTCGCGTGTTCAACGGTGTCCTTTGCGGTCGGCATCCGGCCACGAACTGGTCCTGGTCCTGCGTCCCTTCCATGACGGAGGCATCGTCGGACCGAGGCCCAGAGACGCCCGCGGTATTTAATCCCAAGTGATTGAACTATAGAGCATTTATCGCGCCGCCTCACGGAGGGATCGATGCATCCCGCGGCAATTCAGCTATGGCGCGAATCCCTTCCGCGGCAAGACTAGGGTCCTGGGAAGGATCAACCGCCCCACCCCCTGCAGGCAAGAGACCCGCCGTTCAGACCGAGACCTCCGAGTCCCGCCCTGACCGCTCATCGGGCTGTTCCTGACAGCCCTTAAGCGCTCTTGGCCCTTGCGGGCCGTTGGGCGGGTTCACGCTTCTGCGTGGGGCAGCGCTGAGCGCACTCGGCGGTCACCCGCCGTGTGCGCTCCGCCGCGCAGGCCACTCCCCGTGCGTCACTTCCCGGCCCCTGACCGGTAGCGAGCGAGGAGGCTGCAGCGAGTTGCCGAAACCCCTCGGCTCGGATGTTCTTCGCCGCGTTCTCATCGCGGTCATGGG
>JAPTUI010000065.1 GCA_028067895.1 Pseudomonadota bacterium
GACGAAACCTTCTGGATTTCCCGCACGAATCGAGCAAACCTGAAAAGCGATCCGCGCCCCTTCTGGCTCAATGCAGATTCCGACTCCACGGTGCACGGCCTCTCTATCGGCGGAATGGTCTATGTCGGCAAAAACATGGCATCTCTTGCCGGCGACAACATTGAGCCTGCTCTCATCGATCCGACCCTTCCGGCAGCAACCAAGTGGTTTGAACTATCTGAGCGCCGGACAGGGTACTGGCCCTCTTACAGTACCTGTTCGCCGGAAGCCCGCAAAGTATACCTGCAGTGGTTGAGTTCCGGGCGAAGGGACCCCAACGCCGACATCGGTCTCGTCTTTCTCTACTTCTATGGCCTCGAGCGACGCGCGCTAGCCGACCCATTGATCGTCCAAGTACCAACCGCCGAGATCGAGGCCATCAAGATGGAAATTGAACGCCTGCTCGGAATCTATGCCAACGGCTCGTTCCAGAATTACGCGCACAGGTTCCTCGATCTCCTCGAGGCCAAGAGCGTGCCGAACTCGCTCTACCGGGACCCTCCACCGCCAAGCTCACACCTTTCTCTGAGGCATAAAATCGGGTTGGCCCAATGTGCTCAGGACGGCATGCCACTTCCGGTCGATTGGGCGATCGCGTGGCTCGAAAACGATACTAGCGGGCGCCTTCCGACCGCAGCCATCCGCTGCCGTCCGGAGTTCCGGCGCCTGTTCGCAATCCGCTACGCCGAAACGTACGGTGAGGGACTCATCCTGCCTAAGAACAGAACGAAGCTGCGGTTCGACTATCACGCCGCGAGCGCATCTTTTCACGGCTGGAACCATTCGCTGGTGTACGGATTGGACCTGCCGGATGTGACCGTGCTCACGAGCCCAGTCAAGAAGCTCCGCGCCGTTGCCGAGACGTGTTGCGAGGATCTCTCCCGCTATTCTCGGCGCCGTGCGAGGGCGGAAGTTGACCCCGACTCCCTCGAGTGCATAGCGGAACTCCCCTACCCGCTCTGGCCGGAGAAATACCGCAGCCACGTGGAGAAGATTCGCACCCTGGTAACTGCCAGCCGCCAGCCGCTTGCAGTACCATTCGAGACTGTCCGGACCTGGATGCCCAGCCATACAACTCTAGGCAAGTCGCAGTGGCAGCGCTTCGTCGGACGCCTGGCCGAAGCTGGCCTCGGGGTAGAACCTGATCCCTCGGCTGGTGGCCCCGCGCCAACGACAGACACCCGGATAGCCTTCTTCTTTCTTGGGACTGAGCGCCGGGCAGACGAAGCATCAGGAAGGTATCGCGCGGCCGCTTTGACACTGCAGCTCGCATTGGCAGTCGCAAGCGCCGACGGGGTTACCCAGGACGTAGATCGCTCCGGCCTGATCGGCAGCCTGGAGGAATGGATGCATCTCACGTCAACCGAGAAGGCGCGCCTTGGCGCACACCTGCGCCGCGTGCTTGCAGAGGCACCAAAGATTACCGGTCTTACGCATCAGATCAAAGCCATAGACAGGGCCGCGAGAAAGGCGGTAGGTACCTTTGTAATTTCAGTCGCCCAAGCCGACGGCGTGGTGACGAAATCAGAGCGAAAGATGCTCGACCGCATCTTTAAGCTATTGGAACTGGATCCAGCCACCCTGCCTCCCGTCACACCGGAAGAGCCGCGGGTCGTTGTGGTCGCAAGTAAGCCAGTGACGATTCACCCCATTCGCCAGCCAGCCCGGGCCTTCGTCCTCGATCCGAACCGAATACGCGAACTCCAAGCCGAGACCGAGCGCGTTGCCAAGCTGCTCACGGGAATATTCAATTCCGAAGAGGACGCCCCGCCACCAGCACCGCAGGCTCCCATCGATTCGACGGAGTCCCGGATCCCGGTTCCCGGATTGTGGGGCCTCGATCCCGAGCACTCGGATCTGGCCAGGAAGCTGCTCGAACGGGCACACTGGACCCGAGCAGAGCTTGAAGAATTGGCGGAGGACCGACAGATCATGCTGGATGGTGCACTGGAGACGATCAATGAGGCCTGCCTGGACACAACCGGGCAGCATATCCTGGAAGGCTCCGACCCGATTGAGGTAAACCGAAATGTGGTCCACTCGGAGCAGGTCGCATGAACGACATACGCCCCCGCGATCGGGACGCCGTGCTTCAAGCGCTGCGCGCCGGCGTCGTTCCGCGCGTAGGCCAGTACCTCGTGCAAGTCGGTCGAGCCGCCGAATTGAGTGCCCTGCTTGAGGACATCGCACGCATAGCCGATGGCGGAGCTGCATTCCGTCTAATCGTAGGAGAATATGGCGCCGGCAAGACATTCTTCATCAACCTTGTCCGTGCCGTCGCGCTCGAGAAAAAGCTCGTCGTGATGAGTGCCGACCTCACGCCGGACCGGCGCCTGCATGCGACCGGAGGTCAGGCACGCTCACTGTACACAGAACTCGCCCGGAGCATTGCCACAAGGGCTCGACCAGAAGGCGGAGCACTGCAGGCTGTTGTCGAACGGTTTGTCGCCAATGCCCACAGCGAGGCGAAATCAGCCAATCGATCGACCGCTGAGATCGTTCAGGAAAAGCTCCGGGCATTAACCGAGCTCGTCGGTGGCTACGACTTCGCGACGGTAGTGGGAATCTACTGGAGCGCCCACGAAGAGAAGAACCAGGAACGGATGGACAATGCCGTGCGTTGGCTACGCGGAGAGTTCGGTACCAAGACGGAAGCCCGCGCCGCACTTGGCGTTCGCGAGATCATCGACGATGCAAACATGTACGACCATCTGAAGCTCCTCGCGCGCTTCGTTCGGCTCGCCGGGTACGTGGGCCTCCTCATATGCCTCGACGAATTGGTCAACCTGTTCAAGCTTTCCAATACTTTAGCTCGAAATTCCAACTACGAGCAGATCCTCCGGATCCTGAATGACACGCTTCAGTACGCGCCCGAGGGACTCGGATTCGTCTTCGGCGGCACACCGGAATTCGTGACTGACTCGCGACGCGGCCTCTACAGTTACCCAGCGCTGGCCAGTCGCCTTGTCGAGAATACATTCGCCCGCGATGGACGCGTGGATCTCACGGGACCGGTGATCCGGCTATCGAGCCTGACACAGGAAGAATTCCTTGTTCTGCTGCAGAAACTGCGCCACGTCTACGCCTCGGGTGATCCGTCAAATTACCTGCTCCCGGATCAGGCTCTGACAGTATTCATGGAGCACTGCTTCCGACGCATCGGCGAAGCTTATTTCCGTACGCCCCGCACGACAATCACCTCATTCATCAACCTACTTGCCGTGCTCGACCAGAACCGCAGCACTGATTGGAGGAGCCTGATCGGCGAAATACAGGTAGAGGCCGATAAGGTGCCGAGCGGTCTAGACAACGTGGCACCCATCGAGACTTGCGATGAGCTCGCCTCCTTCAAAATCTAGACCTTCTGTCGCCTTCGAGCAGCTACATCCGGAGATTCAAAAGTGGATCTGGGAACAGCGCTGGACGGAGCTCCGAGATACGCAGGAGCAAGCAACCCTAGCGTTACTCGATGACAGCGATCGCGACCTCATCATCTCGGCAAATACGGCGTCAGGCAAAACCGAGGCCGCATTCCTGCCTATCCTGACCCGGATCGTCAGCACCACGCCGCCCGGGCTCGCCCTGTACGTCAGTCCCCTGAAGGCCCTCATCAACGACCAATGGGGACGCCTCCAGGTCTTATGCGAGCGCCTGCACGTACCGGTAACGCCATGGCATGGAGACATATCCGGAAGCCGAAAGACGGCTTTCCTGAAAAGACCGCATGGTTGCCTGCTGATCACGCCGGAATCCCTCGAGGGGATCCTGATGCGCTATGGCACCCAGCTGCGCTCGGTGCTGACGGATCTTAAGTTCATTGTAGTCGATGAGCTCCACGCATTTTTTGGGACCGAGCGCGGGCGGCAGCTGCAGTCCTTGCTCCATCGCATCGATCTCGTGCGCGGCTCGTCGGCACGACGGCTCGGGCTGTCGGCAACCCTCGGCGACATGACTGGCGCCCAAAACTTTCTGCGCCCAGGCGATCCGAATCGCGTCAGCCTGATAGAAAGCAAGGACGGTCAACGGGAACTGCGCGTCCTCGTTCGCGATTGTGTTACCGATCCCAGAGAATCGGAAAGCGCGGAGAAGCAGGGCTTGCCCGCTCCAGGAGAGCTTCAAATCGCGACGGAACTCTATCGAGTGATGCGAGGGAGCCACAATCTGGTGTTCGCGAATAGCCGTCGGCGTGTGGAGACCTTCGCTGATCTCTTGCGCCGACAATGCGAAGCAGATGGCATCCCGAACGAATTCTGGCCGCATCACGGCAGCCTCTCCAAGCTGGTACGCGAAGAAACGGAGGTCGCTCTCAAGGATCAAACCCGCCCCTCGACCGCGATTGCAACCAGCACATTGGAGCTGGGGATCAATATTGGTGCCGTGCAGGCCGTTGCACAGATCGAAGCGGCCCCGAGCGTCGCCAGCTTGCGCCAACGCCTCGGGCGGTCCGGCCGACTGCAAGGCCAGCCGCAAGTCCTCCGGGGGTTCTGCATCGAGAACGCCGTCGACGCGGACAGCGACGTCTCCGACCGGCTCCATGAGAGCTTGCTGCAGATGGCCGCCCAGGTCCATTTGCTCATCGAAGGCTGGTACGAGCCGCCGGCAGCCGCCACGCTGCAACTCTCGACACTCATCCAGCAGCTCCTGTCCTTGATAGCCCAATATGGCGGCATCACGGCGACACAAGCATGGACCGTTCTCTGCTCAAGCGGCATGTTTCCGGGATTGTCACTAAGCGAATTTGCGCTGCTGCTGCGCGAGTTGGGCAACCGCAAAGTGCTCATGCAATCGGAGGGCGGGGTACTCCTGCACGGCACCCAGGGTGAGGAGATCGTCAATCGGTACGACTTCCTCGCCGCCTTTACAGCGGTCGAAGAATTCCAAGTCGCAGCCGAAGGCCGCCCTCTTGGCTCCCTTCCTGTGGACCGCCCACTGGTTCCCGGAAACTACATCATCCTTGCGGGTCGACGATGGCAGGTAGTCGAATGCCGGATGAGAGAGCGACTCATCCAAGTCATCCCCGCTGCTGCCGGCCGAGCGCCGATGTTCTCCGGATTGGGCGGACGGGTTCACGGCCGCGTGCGGGAGGAGATGCGCGCCATTCTTACATCAACCGAGCCGCTGCCCTTTTTAGACACGACTGCCCGCGAGGCCGTAGAATCAGCACGCCAATTCTACCGTTCCCTCAAGCTGGATTCTCAATCCATCCTGCCCTGGGGCGACGCCACCCTATTATTGCCCTGGGCCAGCGACGCTGCCCACGACACCATTACTGCGTGGCTCCGGCAGCGCCGCCTGGACGCATCCAGCGAAGGACTCGTCATCCGCGTACATACTCAAAATCAGGACGCCGTGCATGACGCCATGCTTGATCTTGCAGAAGCACCTTCCGTCACAGAAGCGGAGCTGCTTCCTACAGGAGAGGTACCGCTTCAGGAGAAGTGGGAATGCCTGCTACCGGATCTCTTGCTCCGCCGCCAATACGCGAGTCGGGTTTTCGATCTCCCAGGCGCCACCACGGCCGCCCGCCGAATTTTTGGTACCAAAACGTCTAGCAATTGAACTCAAGCGCCGAATCAATGCAAAAGTCAAACGAAGAAGTGCTCACAACGTTACGCGATCTCATCGACAAAGTTAGCCAGATGTACAAAGAAGCAGACCGCAATAGATTCCCAGAGGAATCCCTGCGTCCCTTGCTCCAGAGCCTCACCAACTTGCGACACGCCTTCGTCAATGACCAATTCGACGCGCAAACGGCGTTGGACGGGATAACCGTCGGGGCACACTGGCACATGTTTCTTTGAATAGCCTGGCGCGTTGCCCACGGGACGGCATCATGGACCCGGAGACCGGCAGCTTCATGGAGCCGGGCAAGAATTTTGACCCCGACATGCCAGCCGAGGAGATTTTCGCACTAGTGGACAAGGCCGCCCGTAAAGCGGCGGCAGGCCAACAGCGGAGCCGGCATTCCTAATCCGGGATCTTGTGAGCAGGGCCGCTCGCATCCGGGTTTCAAATCACTGACGACAAGCGGCTTTGGCAAGCCGCCTCGTCCTACAATCCGCAGGCTATAGAACACTCAAAACCATGACACTACGTGACACTAGATATTGTGTTCAGGCACCCCCTTCCTGAATCCGGCGTACCTTCACTTTAGAAAAAAACCTCTGCTGTAACACGGGTCATATTCGCACAACACATTGAACTATAAGGCGTTATTGAGAACATTCGATTAGTAGGTGAAGACTTGACTCTAACAAGCCTGCTCATTAGGCTTTTTCTCGCGCCACAAGATCTTGTGCCAGCGCAAGATGAGGTGTTTAGCAAGAACAAGCCCGCCAAAGGCGGGCTCGGTGAATAGAGGCCTGAAATTTTGCGGCGGTGACCGGAATTGGATAACGGCTCCGACTGCTAATCGGAAGAGCTGCCGGCGTGAACAATGTCACCTGGGCACGTCAGCATGCTTGCGGGTTCAAGTCCCGCCCGTCGCGCTTTTTCAGTTCTCAGTCGATACCAATAGGCAATTCCGGATTCGAAATTGCCGGTGCATTTAACGTTATCGAATTTACGCATTTGCACAAGCGCGTTTATACACATTTTGTGTGCGCCACTGCAAATTTTTTTGGTAGTGGAATCTGCGCCACAATTCGAGCCGGAATCGGATTTTGCATCTGAATTAAGGTGATCAAAATGAAACGATTCATAATTCGAGTTGAACTTCATAACCTACATTCCGCGCATCTCGGACGCGATTTCGCGGCAATTTCCACGGCCCTCCCGATCCGCTCAGCCGGCGGCCGGCTCCTCGGCGACGGCGAGGTATTCCTGCGGTGACAGCTTGAAGAGACGCAACACGGCGCGCTGCGGCTCGCTGAGGGTGTCATAGAAGCGCTGGTGCACGCGCCCGCTCTCATCGACGAGCCGATGGCGCCGTAAGTCGGCGAACAACTCAAAGAGGCGCTCGGTGGTCGGGGCGGCACACGGCCGCTCTTCCGGGTACAGCGGCAGCTTCTTGATGCCGAGCTTTCGCATGCGAGCGCGGATGTCGCGCTCGATGAGCGCCTCGGTCATTAGCGCCAGGAAGTACAGGAACAGGAACGCCTCGATGCGCAGGTGATTCTTGAGCATCACGGGCCTGACATTGAGCACGGACTTGAGTTGCTCGTGGCGTTTCTCGAGCGCGGGCTGATGTTTGTAGGCTTCGAGCGCCTCCTTCAGAGTGAGCTTCTCCTCGTTGGTGACCAGCGGGAAGACCCCGTCGGTGCGCGCCTCCTCGAGCAGCGCCTGTGCGTCGGACTGCCAGTGCAGCACGGGACGCTGATGGGCGTGGCGGATGTAGGCGGTGCGAGGGCCGGGACGGCCGCGGGCGGCCTGCGTGAAGTGCGCTTGCTCAAGCAGGCGCACCTCGATGCGGATGAAGCGCTCGACCTGCTTGTCGGTGAGGATCTTCTGGGCGGCGGCGCTGACCTGCTCGGGGTTCTTCAAGCGCGAGCGCGGGGCGCCGACGCGCGCAGCGAGGGCCTGCAGGGCCTTGTCGGCCGCCGCGATACGGCGCTCGCGCGCGGCGCGGTCGAGGGCGTCTTTCTGAGAACTCCAGTACCAGAGGACCCGGAAGCCTTGCGCGGTGCGCAGCGGATGCTCGTAGCCGCGATAGATATCAGGCGGGCCCGTCTTGCGCCGGGGGTCGGGTCGGCGCAGCACCTCGACCCAGGGGGCTGCGTGGCTGCGCAGCCAGGCGTGAAACTGCGCATGCTCGCGCCATGTCGCCGGCATCACCGTCACGAAGCGTCCGCCGTGGGAGGTGATATGCGAAGGGTTTTGACCCGTCGCGAGCTTGCTGTCAGCCACATACCGGAAGTCGCCCGTGCCGCAGAGCTTGCGCAACGCCTCCCAGGTGCGGATGTGGGTGCTATCGTCGGTGGTGTTCCCGTGATCGACGTGCGAGAAGATCGGCACCGCCCCGTCTGCGGTGGTCGTCAGGATAAACAGCAACTGCTTCAAATCAGGGCGAAAGTCTTTCGAATGCCCCTGGGTGATCCGATGAGTTGGGATGCCCCGCGACGGCTTGCCGTCCGCCTCCGGATACTGCCCCGTGAAGCTGATCGTCGTTGAGTCGTTGTGGATCTGGCCCAAATCCAGGTCGAACTCCTCGACTGCGTGCACCACGATCTCGGTCATCAAGGTAGCACGGTCTGAGCGAAACAACGCATCGAGACACCGCCCGACCCGATCGTCGTTGAAATACTGAGGAGCCTGCCCCGCCAGCCCCAGGAGGGCCGGCTCGAAACGGCCCGCCCACTCGCCCAGGCCGTAGAGTGGTCGTCGCGCGAGCAGGATGTTACGCAGCAGGACCCCCAGACCCACGGCCGGAGCGAGCTTTTGGCGCCGATCCCCGGCGGGGACGCGCTCGCCGAAGAAGCGCTCGATCGCGAGTCGCTCGAGAAAGCGGTTCAGCAGCGGCAGCGGACCGACCGCTTTGGAGACGAGCTGAAGTCCGTCGGGATGCGGTTCCAAGGTGCTGGCCATGCGTTACCTGCCGGGGCGTCTCGCGAGCGCTCGTGCAGCCGAAGCCGCGCCACGCCCACAAGGAGCGCACCGGCGAGCGTGCGAGCAGAGGGAGGGAGATCGTGCCGCTGGCATCGAGCGGCTTGGGAGTCGAGGCAGATGAGGTCGTGGTGACAACGGCATCTCTCTTGCGCTATACTTCGCGCAAGCCTGAAGCATTGTCAAGTCCAATCCCATGCCCAAACGAAGTCCACAACAGATCGCCGAGCAGGCGCACAGCCGCATCGCCGCGCTGCGCAGCGAACTCTCAGCGCTGGACTACGTCTGCTCCGGAACCCTACTTGAGCGGATGAAGACCTGTGGTTCGCCGGCGTGCCGTTGTGCCCACGATCCCGCCGCGCGCCACGGGCCGTATTACGAGTGGGGGCACATGAAGGCGGGCAAGCTCCTCCACCGGCTCGTCTCCGCCGAGCAGGCAGTCCTACTGCGGCGGGCGATCGGCAACTACCGCCGGCTCAAGAAGCTCCTGCGCTCCTGGGAGGCCGAAACAGAGCGCCTGATCGACCTCAGCGCTGCCCGAAAGCGCTGAGCCGGCTCAGGTCGGCCGCGGAGAAATTACCCGGAAATGCCGCCGGAGATGCGCGGAAAGTGGGTCATAATGCTCGTACTGCAGCACAATACGAGCGCTTACATGCACTTCTTGCGAGACATGGGATCGGAAACGAGATTGTTGCCGATAACGGACAACGTTACCGGCTCCCACCGGCGGAATACTACTGCCAGGGAGACACTTCCCATGCCTATTTGCTCGGTATAGCAAAGCAGTGCGCCGCTCAGGTAGATAACTCGTACGCGGTTGTCGTTACGGAGTCGACGATCATTACTTGGGAGGGCTTGACGCAGGTCGCGTAAGGGATGGCAGGTGCACACCGCTTACCCGCCTGCGCAGGTGGGCGGTGTGCATCCTTCGCCCCGAAGGCCAGCCTTGGGAAGATTTAGCTGTACGCATACATAGTATACGCGGCACCCTGCCCCTGCCCGCCCTGGTGGCCGACCTGGCGGTCCGCTGGTGCAGCCCGAGGAGCGGTTTTAGTGGTCGGCTGCGCCCTGGTGGCGCGGTGCCGGCGCCCGTGGTTACGCGCCGGCCGGCCTACGACCCAGCCGACAACCCATCCATTTTCCGTCAGGGACACTCCATCACGAATCGCCAGATTCGAGTGAACCGCCCCGGGTTTCCCGGAGGCTCCATCACTTGAGAGAATGGAGCTATGGGAACCCCAGCAAAGAAGTATTCACCTGAAGTGCGTGAACGGGCGGTACGTCTGTTCCAGGAGCACGTGCACGAGTACCCATCACGATGGGCT
>JAPTUI010000636.1 GCA_028067895.1 Pseudomonadota bacterium
AACCTTCAGGTGTCGGTGACGGCGCTGAATCTCACCAACAAGCATCTGATGACCGACAACAGCCTGACCTTCGGCGGGGTGCACTGGAACAATCCGTTCCAGATCTACGCTCAGCTTCGCTACCAGTTTCACTACTGAGCGCGTGCGCGCCGCCAGGGATGGCGGCGCGCGTCTCACCAGAACGCGGCCACGATTGCCGCGGTGAGCAGCAGCAGTGCCACCCCGGCGATTTTCACGCTGCGCGGGGTCGCGGCGTGCTCGGGGCAGGTGGCGGCCGGCTCGCGCGGCACCGTCAGGCTCGCCGGCACGAGCGCGGCAAGCGAGGCGGCGAAGCCTAGGCCGGCGACGTTGAGGAACTGCACGTGGGCGATGCCGAGGAGGGCGAGCCCGTAGAGCAGAGCGCCGAGGGCGGTTCCGGCGATGAGGCCGGCGAAGGCGCCGCGGGCGTTGGCGCGCGGCCAGAGCACTCCGGCGAGGAACACCGCCGCGACCGGCGGGGTGAAGTAGGCGAGCACCGCCTGCAGGTATTGCCAAAGCGAGGGGAAGCGGGCGATCTGCGGCACCCAGGCAGCCGAGACCAGCATGGCGACGGCGGTAGCGATGCGCGCGACGCGCACCGTGCTGCGCTCATCGAGGTGCGGACGGGCGCGGCGGATGAAGTCGATGGACAGCACGGTGGCCGCGCTGTTGTAAGTCGCCGAGAGCGAGGCCATGAGCGCGCCGAGGAAGGCGGCCAGGAATACCCCGAACACCCCGGGCGGCAGGAGCGTCAGCGCCAGGCGGATGTACACGTCATCGTCGCGGTGCAGATGGGCGAAGAGCGCCCGGCCGGCGAGACCCGGGGCGACGATGAGCGCGAGCGAGGTGAGCTTCAGCGCCCCGGTGAGCAGCGCCCCGCGCTGCCCGTCGGCCACAGTGCGGGCGGCAAGCGTGCGTTGCACGACCGACTGGTTGGTGCACCAGTAGTAGAGTGCGAGCACCGGCATCCCGAAAACGAGGCCGGTCCAGGGCATGTACGGATCGCTCGCCGGCAGCACCAGATGCAGGTGCGCGGCGGGATTGGCCGCGAGTACTGCGTGCCAGCCACCGGCGGCGTGGATCGCGAAGCCCGCGAGCAGACCCGCTGTGCCGATCATCACCACCCCCTGCAGTGCCTGGGTGCGCATCACCGCGCGCAAACCGCCGGTGAGGGCGTACAGGGCGGCGAACAGCGCCAGTGGCGGCACCGTGGCGATGAACGGCAGATGCGGCAGCAGCGCGTGCACCACCAGCGCGGCGCAGTAGAGCGAGCCGGCCGCATCGAGCAGGATGTACAGCAGAATCGAGAGCCCCGCGAGCCAGCTGCGGGCGCGGCGGTCGAAGCGCCGCTCGAAATACTCCGGCACGGTGTAGATGCGCTGGGCGAGCAGTCGCGGCAGCAGCCACAGGGCGAACACGACCAGCGTGACGGTCCCGACCCAGTCGTAGTTGTAGACGGAAATGCCGAGGGCGAACGCCGAGCCGGTGATGCCGATCAGGGCGCTCGGGGAGAAGTTCGAGCCGATCACCGCCAAGCCGATCATCGGCCAGGAGGCGCGCTGCGAGGCGAGGAAGAACTCATTGCTCGAGACGCGCCGGCGCGAGCCGGTGAGGCCGATCACGAGCACGCAGGCGAGGTAGGCGGCGACCACGGCCCCATCGGTGAATCTCAACGCCAACGACCTCGCGGTGCGCGCCGATGCGGCGCGCGATCCGCGCAGTGAATAACATCCACCCTTCGATTGTCGAGTCCGCGGTCGCGCAGCGCGCCGGCCGATTGACAGCACTGGCGTCGTGCAGGATACTCAACTTGGGATGGAAACGTTTCCATCCGGGCCGGGCCGCGGGGTGCCGTCCGGTGCTCAAAAAAGTCCTGCGGTGCGCGCCGCCGGAGCCGCGGCACGGCGTGCGAAGCGCCGGTGGCGTGCGCATCGGGGGAAAGCCGCGAACGGTGCGCCGCGCCGCTCGAATCGATCGAGGTCCCGAGCGCTGGGATCCTCCGGAGTTCAAACAGTGATGCATCGAATCAGGGGATCCTTTGCGCCCGTCGCGCTGTTGCTGGGGGTGCTCGGCGCGCATGCAGCGTGGGCGGGTACGGCGCGGCCGTGGCTGAACCCGAAGCTCTCGCCCGATGAGCGCGCCGCGCTCGCGGTGCGCGCCATGACGCAGCGCGAGAAGCTGACTCTGGTGTACGGCTACTTCGGCTCGGTCATGCCCGGCACCCATTACGTGCCGCCCCGCGCGGTGCGCATGGGTTCGGCGGGGTACGTGCCGGGCATACCGCGGCTCGGGATCCCGCCGCAGTGGGAGAGTGACGCCGGACTCGGTGTCGCGACCCAGCGTGCCTCGACCGACGTGTACCGAGAGCGCACCGCGCTGCCCTCGGGGCTGGCGAGCGCGGCGACCTGGAACCCGCGGCTCGCCGAGCGCGCTGGGGCGATGATCGCGGCTGAGGCACGCGCCTCGGGGTTCAACGTGCTGCTCGGACCCGGGGCAGACCTGGTGCGCGAGGTGCGCGGCGGGCGCGACTTCGAGTACGTGAGCGAGGATCCGCTGCTCACCGGCGTGATCGCCGGCGCCGAGATCCGCGGCATCCAGTCCCAGCACGTGATTGCGGTGCTGAAGCACTTCGCCATGAACGACCAGGAAACCGGCCGCATGGTGTACGACGCGCGCATCGGACGCGCCGCGGCCCGTGAATCGGACCTGCTCGGCTTCGAGCTGGCCATCGAGCAGGGGCATCCCGGGGCGCTGATGTGCGCCTACAACCGCACGCGCGGCCATTACAACTGCCAGAACGCCTGGCTGCTGCACCATGTGCTCGACGGGGACTGGGGTTTCCGCGGCTACGTCATGAGTGACTGGGGCGCGACGCACAGCACGGTGCGCTCGGCGCTCGCCGGGCTCGATCAGGACTCGGCATCCAGCGTGTTCGATCACCGTCCGTACTACGGGCCGGCCCTTGCGCAGGCGGTCAAGGACGGTCGGGTGCCCGAGCGGGTGCTCGATGAGATGGATCAGCGCATCCTGCGCTCGATGTTCGCCGTCGGGGTGGTCGATCACCCGATCAAGCGCCGGGCGCACATCAACTTCGCAGCCGACAAGGCAGTGGCCGAGGCTGACGAGGAACAGGGCATCGTGCTGCTGAAGAATGCCGGGGCGGTGCTGCCGCTCTCGAGCACCGTGCACCGGATCGCGGTCATCGGCGGATACGCCGACCGCGGCGTGATCGACGGCGGCGGCTCGTCCACGGTCTTCCCGGTGGGCGGCAGCGCCGTGCGCGGCCTCGGGCCGAAGAATTTTCCCGGCCCGGAGGTCTATCTGCCGTCGGCTCCGCTTGGCGCGATGATGGGTGAGGCGCCGCAGGCACGCTTCCGCTACGCCTCGGGACGACACCTCGCCCACGCGGTGCAGGTGGCGAAGTGGGCCAATCGGGTCGTAGTGTTCGTGACGCAGTGGGCGGCAGAGAGCATCGACGTGCCGCTCACCCTGCGCACGCAGAACCGGCTGGTGGCGGCCGTGGCGCGCGCCAATCCCCACCCCGTGGTGGTCATCGAGAGCGGCGGACCGATCCTCATGCCGTGGCTCGGCCAAGTCGCGGGCGTGCTCGAGACTTGGTTCCCCGGCACCGGCGGTGGCACGTCGATTGCCCGGGTGCTGTTCGGGGCGGTGAATCCCTCGGGACACCTGCCGGTGAGCTTCCCGGCCTCGGTGGCCGAACTGGCGTTCCCGCATCTGCCGGGCGCGGGCCTGCCGCCGGGCAAGCCGTTCACCGTCGATTACCGCCGCCAGGGCGCGGCGGTCGGCTACCGCTGGTATGAACTGAAGCACCGCAAACCGCTGTTCCCGTTCGGCTTCGGGCTGTCGTACACCCGTTTTGCCTATCAGGGGCTGCAGGCATCGCTCGTGCATGGGCGTCTGGTGGTGCACTTCACGGTGCGTAACATCGGTGGACGCGCGGGTGCGGCAGTGCCGCAGGTGTACGTCGCGCCTGCGGACGGTTCGGTGCCTCGCCGGCTGGCCGGCTGGCGCAAGGTCCGGCTCGCGCCCGGCGCCGAGCAAACACTCTCGGTGACCGTCGATCCGCGGTTGCTCGCCGAGGTCCACACGACCTCCCAGCGCTGGGTCCGCCCGGCCGGAACGTACGAGCTGTGGCTCGGGGATTCCGCTGAGCACCTGGTGCAGACGGTCCGCATCGCCCTGCCGGCCTGGCAGCACTCGGTGCGCTGGCCGGTCGGTTACCGCAGCGCCGCGGTGCCGCTCGGCACGCCCTGAGCGGGGCGAGTCTCCCCGCCTGCCGGGGCCGCGTTCAGCGCCCCCGGCAGGCTCCGGATCACGGTGTGCCATAATGTGCCGCACGTTGCGGGCCGGCACTGTACGGTGCGCGACGCAAAGGGGGGGCCGTAGCGCCGGCCCGGGCTCGGCGCAGATATCGGTTCCTGTGACATCGGACACACCCGCGGCGTACGCCGGGCCGGATGATCATTCACGGCTGAGGCTGATGCGGGCCGGGAAAAGATGTCGTGGTGATCGCGCTCGTCGTACCCACGCTGTACCTTTTGGCAGGCGCGATCGTCTGCGCGATGGTGCACGTGCTGGCAGCCGCAGCGGCGCGCCAGTCGGATCGTTCGGCGCTGCTGGCGTTCGCAGGCATGGCGCTGTTCGCTGCGCTCGCGGCGATTTTCAGTGCCCAGAGCCTGCAGGCCACAACTGACGCGCAGTTCCTGCGCGCCCTGAAACTCAATCTCGACTGCATCATCGTGGCGAGCTGGTGCGTCGCGACGTTCGTGGCGCTGTACGTCGGACATCATGGGCGGCGGGCCCGCGCGTTGCTCGGCGCCTGCGCGAGCGCTTCCGTGGCGTTGATCGTCGCCAACGAGGTGCTGCCGTACAGCATCCAGTATCGGCGCTTCAGCCGGCTCACCCGGCTCAGGCTGCCCTGGGGCGAGACGCTCACGCGTGGGGTCGGCCAGAGCGGATGGCCGACACTCTTCGGGGTGCTGCTGCTCTACGGGGTGATGGCGTACGCGATCTGGGCGCTGTGGGGACACTACCGGCGCACCCGCGACCCGGGCGCACGGTGGCTGTTCATCGCCCAGGCGTGTTTCGCGCCGCTCGCACTCTTAGGGCTGCTGGTGCGTCTGGCGGTCGTGCACGGCTTCGAGCCCGGACCGCTCGGCTTTCTGCTGGTGGTCGCGGCGATGAGCGCGGTGCTCATGTGGGAGACGCAGCATGCGCTGCGACGCTCGGAGCAGCGGTTCCGGCTCCTGTTCGAGCGCGCCCCGGCCGCCATGCTCGCCGTCGAGGCGGCGAGCGGGCGTATCGTGCAGTCGAACGCGGTGGCGCGTTCGATGAGCGGCTACGGCGCCGAGGAGCTCGCCGCCAGGACCGTGGGCGATTTGAGCGGCGCGGACCAGCCGGCCGCGACGCTCGAGCGGTTCGCGGCGCTGCGCGCCGGGACTCTCGAGGAGCAGCGCCTGGAGTGGATCCTGCGCGACCGGGACGGTCAGACGCACGTCACGGACTGCTCGGTGACGGTCCAGCGTGACGCCGGTGGACGGGTGGACACACTGATCGCCTGTTTCATCGACGTCACCGAGCGCAAGCGCATGGAATCGGCTTTGCAGCGCGAGAGCGTCAATAACCTCCCCCTGCTGCTCAATTCCAACGACGGCGTGCACATCCTCACGCCTGAGGGACACGTGATCGAGGCGAGTGACTCGTTCTGCGAGATGCTCGGCTACCCGCGCGAGCAGGTGATCGGCATGCACGTGTCGCAGTGGGATGCGCTGTTCACGCCCGAGCAGCTCATGGCGATCCTGCACGACCGCTTCGGCGAGCCGCGACGCACGGTGCTCGAGACTCGACATCGACGCCGCGACGGCTCGGTCATCGAGGTCGAGGTCAGCTCCGTGGCGATGCGCCTCGGCGACACGCCGGTGCTGTTCAATTCCTCGCGCGACATCACCGCGCGCAAGCAGGCCGAGACGCGCCTGCGTGAGAGCGAAATGCGTCTGCGCACGCTGATCGAGCAATCGCCCGTCGGGATCTCCTTCAGCCGGGACGGCACGACGGTCGATGTCAATGCCCGCTACGCCGAGATGTTCGGCTACCGCGGCGCCGCGGAAGTGCTCGACACCCCGTACCTCGATCGCATCGCACCGCGGGCGCGCGCGGCGGTGAGCGAGATCATCGAGCGGCGCCGCGACGGCCGTGATGCGCCCGCCGAATATGAGACCGTCGGGCTGCGCCGCGACGGCAGCGAGTTTCCGGTGTTCGTCAGCGCACGGCGGATCGTGCTCGAGGACGGTCCGCTCACCGTGGCTTGCATGCTCGATTTCACCGAGCGCAAGCAGTTCGAGGATCGGATCCGCCAGCTCGCCTTCTTCGATCAGCTGACCCGTCTGCCGAACCGCGAGCTGCTGCAGGACCGGCTCCGTCAGGCCATCTCCGCAGGCGTGCGGACTGGCCGGCACGGGGCGCTGCTGCTGTTTGGACTGGACAACTTCAAGAGCATCAACGAGACGCTGGGTCACGCCTCAGGCGATGCTCTGCTGCAGCAGGTGGCGACCCGCCTCGCCGGGGAAGTGCGCGACGGCGATACGGTGGCGCGCATGGGCGGGGACGAATTCATGGTGCTCCTGGAGGATCTCGGGCCGCAGCCCTGGGCGGCGGCGGCGCACGCCGAATCGTTCGGCCTGAAGATCATGCGCATGCTGGGCTCGCCGCATGGACCCTTGGGTGATCAAGTGCACGTCAGCTGCAGCGTCGGTGCGACGCTGCTGCCCGGGCAGCAGTTGGGCGCACACGACCTGATCCGGCAGGCCGATATCGCGCTGAATCAGGCCAAGGCGGCGGGACGCAACACACTGCGCTTCTTCGACCCGCACATGCAGCAGATGGTCAGCTCGCGCGCCACGCTCGAGGGCGAGCTGCGCAAGGCGATCGGTACCGGGCAGTTCCTGCTGCACTACCAGCCGCAGGTCGATGCGAGCGGGCGGCGCATCGGTGCCGAGGCGCTGTTGCGCTGGAACCATCCGCTGCGCGGTCTGGTGCCGCCAGGGGAATACATCGGGCTCGCCGAGGAGACGCGGATGATCCTGCCGATCGGCGAGTGGGTGATCGACACCGCGTGCGCGCAGCTGGCGGCCTGGCGCGACGCGCCGGCCACCCGGGAGCTGACGCTCGCGGTCAACGTCAGTCCGCTGCAGTTCCAGCAGCCGCAGTTCGCCGAGCAGGTGCGCCGCGCCATTGCCCGTCACGGCATCGAGGCGCGGCGGTTGAAACTCGAACTGACCGAGACGATGCTGCAGGGGGACGTGCAGACGACGATCATGACCATGCGGCGACCGAAGGAAGAGGGCGTGCAGTTCTCGCTCGATGACTTCGGGACCGGCTACTCGTCCCTGCAGTATCTGAAGCAGCTGCCGCTCGATCAGCTGAAGATCGATCAGACGTTCGTGCGCGACATCGTGACGGACCCGAACGACCGGGCGATCGTCGCGACCATCATCGCCATCGCCCGGCACCTCGGCCTCGATGTGATCGCCGAGGGCGTCGAGACGCAAGCGCAGCTCGATGTGCTGCGCGAGTGCGGCTGCAGCCGCTACCAGGGCTATCTGTTTGGACGTCCGGCCGAGGCGCAGCGGCTGTTCGGGACGTGAGCTGCGGACACCGCCGCTTACGATCGAGCGGCGGAATCCTTGCGGGAAAAGTCGAGCCGCAGCGCCGAGCGGATCTGATCGCGCTGCCGGGGCCACACGCCCGCCTGCTCTGCATACCTCGGCCAGCGCTGCACGACCGTGCGCACCTCATCGAGCAGAGTTTCAGCACGTCCACGCTTCAGGCCCGCCGTCGCGGCGCAGGTGCGCAAATCCTCCAGGGTGAACCCGTCCCGTTTGCCGTTGATCGTCATCTGGTGCGAGCCGGTCCAACGCCCCGCCGGGTTGGAGGCATACGTCACGTCGAAGGCCGGGGCGAGTGACCATTCGCCCCGGGGATTCATCAGGAACGCGATGTTCTTCACGTGGTCGTCCTGGTTTCGGGCGACGACGTTGAACACCATGCGGCGAAACAGCTGCTCGGTGGCCTGCATCGGCAACTGCAGCCGCCGGATGACGCCGAAGGCCTGTTCGTAGGAGTGCGCGCCGGCGGCGTTGAAGTCCAGATCGGCGAGCGCCGCGAGCGACTGCATGCGCAGCTTGCCGCCGTCTTCGGTGCGATCGAAGCGGCGGGTCATGAAGTGCCGCCGTCCCCCTCCCTCCAGGATCCGGCATTCAGTCATCTGCAGGCCGGCGTCCCGTGCCATCAGCCCATAGGCATGTTCGATGACGGTGTAGCCCTGGGGATCTTCCAGTTCCTTGTCGCGGTTGCCGCTCACGCCGTCGAACTTCAACAGCCAGTAGCCGAAGCCTGCCGGCGCGGTGACCTGCCCGGAACGCACCGCGTTGGTCTCGGGGTTCCAGGCGATGATGGCCTTGGCACGAGCACCGCCCGCGGAGGTTCCGACCCGCAGCAGATCCTGGAGCGCACCGTTGCGCCGTGCGGCGGTAAACGAGTCGTGCAGTGCGCTGCGGCGCTCGAGGATGTCGGCGGCCAGTTCAACCAGAGCGTCGACGCGGATCGTGCTCGTGCGTCGATGCCGCGGACCGGTCACCGGGGCGAACTCCAGCGCGCCCATGCCGCGCGTACCGATGTAACATTGGCACCCAGACTTGACCCTGCGCTGCGCTGTTCCGGACCGCACGCGCACGGCCTCGGTCCCGAGGGACCTTTCATCCAGTTCGCGCTTCTCAGCGGTACGACTTGCCTCACTCGGTCGAACCGAACCGCGTCTCGGATCCGCTCCACGCGCTTCACGTCCCGCCTGCCCGGCGGTAGAGGTTTCTAACCTGACTGTAATTCTATCCAGTCGCGCGATCGGATGCACGTACTGAGTCTGATCGTCTTCGGCCGCCGGACATCCCGCTGCGCGGTGATTTAAACCGCCGGGGTCGCTCACCCTCCCAGATCGCTTCATCGCCCGCCCCCGTCCCCTTCATCCCGCCCGGGTCATGGGGTTTTGAGCCTGCCGGGTCCAGCATGAAACCCGCCCCCCGTCGGCCATCCCGCTGCGCGGTGATTTAAACCGCCGGGGTCGCTCACCCTCCCAGTTCGCTTCGAGGGGCTCGATGGCGTTGAACGTCTCGGGTGAACGGCCTGGTGTGGCATGCCAGGCGTTGATCAGTGCGGTGCCGAATTTGTCGGGCAACGAGTCGGCCAGCAGTCCCGGCAGGCCGTGGAAGGAGATCCG
The DNA here is from genome assembly GCA_028067895.1 of Pseudomonadota bacterium. GTDB lineage: Bacteria > Pseudomonadota > Gammaproteobacteria > Steroidobacterales > Steroidobacteraceae > 13-2-20CM-66-19. Next base: position 9,311 of record JAPTUI010000636.1, read on the forward strand.
TGGGAGCGACGGGAACGTGTAGATGCGCGAGGCGAGCGGCATGCTGAGCGGGGCGACTTCGATCCTGCTGCGTGCGAAATCCGGATCGTACTGAAATGCCGCGACGTCGCGTCCCTCATCCAGGGAGACTGCGGCGATGCGCCGCCCCCAGAGTCTCACCTCGGCCGTCGTGCTCATGCCCGGGGCTTGCCCTTCGCGGTGTCGGGCCGTTGCGCGGTGGGGGGATCCCACGTCCAGGGCTTCGCCGCGGCGGCATGGCCGCAAGACCCTGTGGGTGCGGCATCCTCCGCCGGTGCACGGGCGTGGGTCACGCGCTGGCGCTGTTTGCCCCGCAACTTCAGTTGCGCGATCGGACTCACCGGCAGTTCCGGGATCAGTCGATCGAGCCCTTCGATCAGCTGCAACACGCGCAGCACGCGGATGAAGGTGAGCAGCTCCGTGCCCTGTCCCCGCTCGATCCGCTCCAGGGTGCGCTTGCCGATGCCGGCCTGTTCGGCGAGCTCGGCCTGGGTGAGGTTCGCCGCGATGCGATGCTGCTCGATGCGCCGCCCCAGCGTCCGCAGGGCAAGATC
>JAPTUI010000080.1 GCA_028067895.1 Pseudomonadota bacterium
GGCTACGCGATCGAGTTCGCCGGCAGCTATCTCGGTATCGATGATCCGGACCACCTCATGGCGCACGCGGACTGGCTGACGCGCTACATGTTCCGCAGATCGTATAGGACGACCCTCGGTATGGGGGCCTCGATTCATGAATGCGGCGGCGCGCGCATGGGTACCGATCCCGGCAAGTCGGTGCTCAACGGCTACAATCAGATGTGGGATGCGAGTAATCTGTTCGTTACGGATTCGAGCTGTTTTGCAAGCAACGGGACCTGTGGGCCGACGCTCACTACCATGGCCCTCACCGTCCGGGCATGCGAGTACATAGCCCGGGAGCTCGGCCGGAGCATCTGACCGTCCGGTCCGCTCGGGGTGTATTCGTCTGTTGCGCCTGCGGATCGCGCTGACCGGGCGGCAGGCGGGTGACTACGGGAGTCTCGATGGATGCGAAGCGCTGGCGCTGTGGCGCTGCGATTGCGGTCAAGCGACGCGATCGGGGTAAGAGCCAGCTCGCCGTCTGTCTCTCACCCCAGGAGCGTATCGAGCTCGTTCGCGGGATGCTCGGGAGGGTGTTGGCCGCGGCACACGCCGCTCGATCGATCGCGTTCACCGTTGTCGTCAGTCCCGAGCGCGATACCATCGCGGACGATGTCGCGTTGCTCATCGACGAGGGCGCCGGGATGAATGAGGCTTTCCGCATCGCGCGCGCGGCGCTGCAGGAGCGGGGCGCGCGCATGATGCTCGCGTTGCCGGCGGATCTGCCGCGCGTTGGGGGAGCGGATCTTGATGCGCTGGTCGATGCCGCCGGAGACGGCGGCATCGCGATCGCCCCGGATGGGCGCGGCAGCGGCACCAACGCGCTGGTGGTGCCGGTCGATCTGCCGATGCGCTTTTGCTTTGGTCCGGACAGCCGGCGCTTGCACGGCGAGGAGGCCAGGCGGCTCGGAGTGCAGCCGAGTATCGTGGTGCGCCCCGGGCTTGGGTTTGATGTCGATGTGCCGGCGGATCTGGCGAGTTTGAGGAGTGAGGAACGTGCGCTCTAGTGCGCGCCGGTCGGGCACGCCGGCGGCGGGGTGCCGGTAATGGCTGGGAAATTCGAGCGCGTGGAGCTGCGCGCGCTGAGGGGCATTCCCGCGGTTTGCCCGGGGGATGATCTCGGGGAGCTCACCGCGGCGGCCCTCAAGCGCATGCGAATGGTGCTGCGGTGCGGGGACATCCTCGTCTATGCGCAGAAGATCGTCTCGAAGGCCGAGGGCCGGCTGGTCGATCTGCGCACGGTCACCCCGGGCCGGCGGGCCGCCGAGCTGGCGCAGGAGACGGGCAAGGATGCGCGCCTGATCGAGGTGATTCTCGCGGAGTCGAGCCGCGTGGTGCGCGCCGCGCCCGGGCTGTTGATCGTGGAGCACCGGCTGGGTTTCGTGATGGCCAACGCGGGCGTGGATCAGTCGAACGTGGTGACGGGGAACGACGGCTCGCAGGTGCTGTTGCTGCCGGTGGATCCGGACGCGAGCGCGGCGCGTCTGGGCGAGCAGCTCCGGCGCCGCAGCGCGATCAATGTGGGGGTGATCATCAACGACAGTTTTGGCCGACCGTGGCGGCTCGGCAGCGCCGGTGTGGCGATCGGCTGCGCGGGGCTGCCGGCGGTGCTCGATCTGCGCGGTCAGCCGGATCTGGTGGGGCGGACTTTGCGGGCAACGGTCGTGGGGTTGGCCGATGAGATCGCGGCGGCGGCCTCCCTCGTCATGGGACAGGCCGCCGAAGGTCAACCGATCGTGCTGGTGCGTGGGGTGGTGGTGCAGGGGCGTTCTTCGCCGGCGCGAGCGCTCATCCGGCCGGCGGCCGAGGATTTGTTCCGATGAGCGCCCCGGTCGTGGCGTTGTCCGGTGGCGTCGGGGGCGCGAAGCTCGCTCAGGGCCTCAGCGATCTGGTCGATGGCGAGGCGCTGACGGTCATCGTCAATACCGGCGATGACTTCGAGCATCTCGGGCTGCACATCAGCCCGGACATTGACTCGGTCGTTTACGCCATGGCCGGGCTCGATGATCCGCGCCGTGGCTGGGGTCGTCGAGATGAATCCTGGGCCTTCATGGCGGCATTGACGGCGCTGGGCGGACCGGATTGGTTTGCATTGGGCGATGGGGATCTCGCCATGCACGTCGAGCGCACGCGGCGTCTGGCTGCGGGTGTGCGGCTGGGGGCGGTGACGCAGGCACTTGCGACCGCGCTCGGCGTGCGTGCGCGGATCGTTCCGATGAGCGACGATGCGGTTCGCACGCGGGTGCACACGGATCAGGGCGTGCTCGCGTTCCAGGAATACTTTGTCCACCGGCGCTGCGAGCCCCGGATCCGCTCGTTCCGATTCGAGGGGGTGGAGCGGGCACGGGCGCACGCGGCGGCCATCGGCGCATTGCGGGATCCGGGACTGCGCGCGGTCGTCATTTGCCCCTCCAATCCGTTCGTCAGCATTGACCCGATTCTCGCGGTGCCGGGCATGCGGGCGGCGCTTGGGCAGGTGTGCGCGCCGGTGATCGCCGTCACGCCCATCGTCGGTGGGCGTGCCGTCAAGGGACCGGCGGCAAAGATGCTCGCCGAATTGGGTCTTGCGGTCAGCGGCGAGAGCGTCGCGCAACACTACGCCGGTCTGATCGATGCCTTCGTGTTCGACGTCGCCGACGGCCAGGCACCGGCGCCCGCGGGGCCGCCGGGCATGCGGGGGTTTCGCCTGGATACCCTCATGCGTGGGCCGGAGGAGCGTCGCCGTCTGGCCGCCGAAGTACTCGCGCTCGCGGATCGTCTTGCCGCCGAGGGCTTTACCGGCCGGGCAGGCCGGGTGCGCGCGCTCGATCCGTCGGGGTGAGACCTGCACGGTGCGGAATCCGCAGACCGGGCTGTCACGGAATAGAGTTGTTTCATGCGCTGGTTGCGTACCGCAGGCTCTCCCGGGCACGCTTGTCGAGCGCATCCGGCTTGACGGCGTTGGCGAATTCCAGGCCGACTTGCCGAATGAGTTCGAGGAATCGCTCGGCGAGGGGAGTGAGTTCCCGGATGCGCCGTCGTCGCACGCCAATGTTCCGAACACCTGCCTCCGCCAGGCGGACGGGCCATATCGGAGCCTCCCAGCCCAGAAGGGTCAGGGAGTTCACCAGTCCGACTGCATCGGACTGAGTGATCAACCGCTTGGTAAGAGCTGCCGAATTGGTGCTGACATAATTCTTTGGCCACGCAACGCCGGCGTTCAGGAAGGTGGCGTGAACCTGTGCGTAGGCCGACCCGCCGGGACGCGGGACAATCCACGGCTGCTCACGGGCTTGTGCGAGTGTCACGAGGGCGCGGCCCGCGAGGGGGCTGTTGTAGCCGACGCCAAGCACGAGGGGATCGGGAAGCAGGAGCTCCTCCACCAACTCGAGGGAGCCTTCCGGGCACCCCACCGCTGCTATCGCGATGTCCAATTCGCCGCTCAGAAGCGCTTTATCGATCACGTCGTCGTGTTCCTCAACCACGGTGATGGTTGCCGTGGAGCAGTCCTGCTGCAGCCGCCGCAGCGCGTGCGGGACCAAGCTTTCCACGATAGAGGGTATGGCGCCGATCACAAGGGGACCGTTGTGCCCCTGGAGTTGCAGTTCTATCTCCCGTTCAGCGCCCATCAGGAGAGAGCGAAGTTCCCGGGATCGACGCACGAGGATGGCTCCAAATGGATTGACTTGGGCGCCTCTGGCAGTGCGGGCCAGCACCCGCACGCCGAGCCTCCGCTCGAGCACGGCAATGCTGTTTGAAAGCGCCGGCTGGGAGATGCCGAGCGCCTCAGCTGCACGGCTCAGGGAGCCATGCTCGTGGATGGCGAGAAGGTAGGAAAGATGACGTGGATCGAGTCTCACCACGTATTGCATGATATCACGGCAAATTATGGATCTGCCAAAACATCTGATTGGACGGAATGGCTCGGGCATGGAATAGAATCTCAAACGGCTAGAAGCCGCATGTAGGCGCCACCGGATGCATAGCGAGACCTCAAAATCTACTCCCGAATTCTCCTGGTTGGCACGCTCTCCTTCGGAGTACGGCCCAATGACCGCTGAAGGCAACCAGCGTGTCGCTGCGACGCTCAAGGAGGGCGACCGCCGACCGAGTCGTGAGGTTCGGACCGGCGCGGAAGCAATCGTGCGCGTGCTGAAGGCGGAGGGCGTGGAAGACGTCTTTGGGCTTGCGAGCGGTAAGCTTTCGCCGCTGTTCCGCGCTCTCGCGCGGAGCGAGGGCTTTCGCTACACAGGCGTGCGACATGAAGCAGCCGCAGGCTTCATGGCGACAAGCGTCTATGCGGCCTGTGGACGCATTGCGCTATGCCTTGGGGAGACAGGACCTGGTGGGCTCAACCTGATGACGGGCCTGGGCGGGGCCGCAGCCAACAGCCTGGCGGTGCTCGCGGTGACATCCAGCAATGCCTCGCGGATGACGTCACCGGCGCGGGGGGCATTCAGCTCGACTGACAATGAAAGGGTATTTGGCGCGATCACTAAGTGGAGCGCAACAGTCCGCGATGCGGCGCGTATTCCAGAGGTGCTGCATCGGGCGCTGAGAGTCGCGCACACTGGACGGCCTGGGCCCGTGCACGTGGATATTCCCGCGGATGTATTGTCAGCGGAGTGTGAATATGACCTCGCGGAGCTCGAGGCGCCGCCGAGGAGCTATCGCGCGTTGCTTGCGCCGATACCGCCCGCTCCTGCGCTTGGGGCAGCGGCCGAACTACTGCTGCGAGCGAAAAGGCCGTTGCTGGTCGGCGGCGGCGGCGTCGCGCGTGCAGGAGCTGAGCGGGCTTTCCGCGCACTCACCGAGCGGCTCTGCGCTGCCGCGATCACGACACAGATGGGCCTTGGCGTGCTGCCGAGTGACCATCCGAGCTTCATCGGCCAAGGCGGGCTCATCGGCGGCCCGGCCGTCGTGCGAGCGATGCGGGAAGCGGACGTGATGCTCGCGGTCGGGTGCCGCTTTTCATCCTTTATGTGGATCGATGGACCGCCGAAGTGGACGGACGTGCCGGAAAGGCAGCTCATTCAGATCGACATAGACCCACAGGTGCTCGGACAGAATGTGCCTCTCACGATCGGACTCATGGGAGACGCTCGAGAGGCTCTCGAGGGACTCTTGGGTGCGCTTGCCCACGGGCGCCAATCCGAGGCCGAGCTGTCCTGGAGTGCCTCACTCAGACAGGAGCGACAACAATATGTCGATCGACTTCTTGGTGAAGCGACGGCCTACCGCTCCGAGCGTATGCATCCCGCCGTGCTGATGCGCGCGGTGCGGGAGCATGTTCGGCCGCGCGACTTTGTCACGTTAGACGGCGGACATACGAGCTTCTGGAGCAACGAGTTCCTCCCGGCCCTGGAGCCAAGAACGCGGTTCCACGAGCCGGGCATGGCCCACCTAGGATTTGGACTGCCGGCAGCCATCGCTTTGGCTCGGGCCTATCCGGACCGCACGTCCTTCTGCATCACGGGCGACGGAGCGTTCGGTTTCACGATCCAGGAGCTTGATACAGCACGGCGTTACGGGGCCAAGGTGATCACCATCATCCACAACAACCAGGCCTGGGGTGTGATTCGGGCAGGACAGAGGGCCCACGGATTTGATTTCGGCACCGATCTGTCAGGTACCGATTACGCCGCGATTGCGCGCGCATTCGGTTGCTACGGCGAACGCGTCGATAGAGTCGATCAAATCGGGCCGGCCCTGGAACGTGCCGCAGACAGCAATCTACCGGCGGTCATCGATGCCCAGGTGGATTTCCTTCCCCATCCTATGGTCGGAGCGTTCGGTGCAAGCACGGCGGCGAGGTGACTGGCGGGGATATCGATGTCGCATATAATCTACATCGGTGCACCGGAGGCCGACGCAACTGCTTTTGCCTCGCTTGCGCGCTCGGACTTTCCGAACATCGATCTTTTTGCAACTAACGCTCGAAACGAGGCGTTGGCCAAGTCGGCGGATGCGCAAGCGATCATTGGACATCATTTTCAGTTCGATGACGCACTGGTTCGGGGCGCACCGCAGTTGCGGTGGATTCAGTCCCTGACAAGCGGCACAGACGCGATCCTCCGGCTGCCGTCGCTGGCCCCCGACGTAGTAATTACGTCTACGCGCGGCATGCACGGCCCGCAGATGTCGGAGCTGGTGTTTCTGCAGATGTTGGCTCTAGCCCGAAACCTGCGCCGAACGCTCGATAATCAGCGCGAGCGCCGATGGCAGCGCTGGCCGCAACCGCTGCTGCTCGGCAAGACACTGGTCATCGTGGGTGTGGGATCGGTCGCGGAAGTGCTGGCGCTGCGCGCTCAGGCATTCGGGATGCAGGTCCTCGGGGTGTCTAGCTCGGCGCGCCGGCCGCCCGCCTTCGAGAGGATATTCAACCGGCGTGATTTGCGCGAAGCTGCCTCGCAGGCTGATTTTCTGGTGTTAACCGTTCCGCTCTCGTCGGAAACGGAGAATCTCGTCAACGAGGGTATACTGAGCGCCATGAAACCAGGCGCTTTCCTGATCAATGTGGCGCGGGGCGGCGTGCTCGACGAACGGGCGTTGCTCCATTGTCTGCGCGGGGGCCGGATTGCCGGCGCGGCGCTCGATGTATTCAGACAGGTGCCTCTGCCGCCGGATGATCCCCTGTGGGCAGAAGAGCGTCTCATCATAACGCCCGTGCTCGGGGGCATGAGTGATGTGTACCTTGAGCAGGCATATCCGCTCGTAAAGCAGAACATAAGGCATTTCCTCGCGGGGCGGATGGATCAGATGCTGAATATCGTTCCACGGTGACGCAAAAAAAATCGACCATATGGCGCGAACTACCTCTAGATTCGTCAATAGGGTATCGAGCGGCGAGCTGCGACGACGGTGGAGCGCTGTGCGAGGCGTAATGCGCGAGCGGGAAATCGATATTCTGGTGTTACAGAGCTCGAGCGACTGGGTGGGCGGATACGTACGATGGTTCACGAACGAGCCGGCGACGAACGGCTACCCGACCAGTGTCCTGTTTCCCCTGGAAGGGGGCATGTCGATAATCGAGCAAGGCCCGTTCAACGGGATTCGTGAGAGCGATGACACAGAGGTGCGTGAGACCGGCATAGCGCGCCGGTTGGCGACCCCCAATTACCCATCCGTGCATTACACGGCGGGATACGACGCCGATATCGCCGCCAGGGAGGTGCGCCGGATGGGAGCGAGGCGCGTGGGGCTGGTTGCGCCTGCCGCGATGTACCACAGCTTCGGACAGCGGTTGTGCGAGCTGCTTGCAGGCGATGTCGCGATCATCGACGCGACCGATCCGGTCGATCGAATCAAGGCCATCAAGAGCGCCGAGGAGCGCGAACTCATCCGGTCGGTGGCCGCAATGCAGGATCAGGTGATGGCCGGAGTTCGGGAGTTCATCCGCCCCGGCCTCAAGGACTTTGAGGTTGCCTCGTACGCGCAGTACCTGTCGCAGCAATTCGGTAGCGAGCAGGGTCTCTTTCTCTGCTCATCCGCAGGCGCCGGCGAGGCCGCGAGCTTTCGCCCTCGGTTCATGCAAGGTCGAACTTTGGAGAGAGGCGACGTCTATTCGCTTCTTGTGGAGTGCAACGGCAAGGGCGGGTTTTACACCGAGCTTTCGCGCATCTTTGTGCTCGGGCGGGTGCCGGCGGAACTGCGCGAGGCGCAGGCGGCAGTCGTGGAAGCGCAGGCGAAAGCACTGACGCTGCTCAAACCCGGGGCGTCATGCCGGGAGATCTTCCTAGAGCACAATGCCTATCTGCGCAGCCGCTCTTTGCCGGAGGAAAGACGACTCAGCATGCACGGCATGGGCTACGACATGGTTGAGCGCCCGCTGATTCGGCAAGATGAGACCATGCGGATCGAGGAGCACATGGCGATCGTGTGTCATCCTGGCATCCTCACGGAGCGACTGTTCGCGCACAACACCGACGTCTACCTGATCGAGAAGCACGGGGCGTCGGACTGCCTGCATCGGACACCGAAGGAGATCGTGGAGATTTAGACAGCCGCGGGCGAAAACGAGAAGACTCGGCTCAATCCGGGTTTCTCAATGATTTTTTCTGTCACACCAGCGATCATATCACCGCGAACCCGACGGCGGCCCCGATGCAGGCCTTTCAAGGGGAGGACGCGCCGATGATCGAGGCGCAGCAAGGGCGACTCCTGGGCCGCAGCTGCGAGTCGCTGCGTCCCATGCTCCTGGCGACGGATGCGGCCGCGGTGGCCGTGCGGCGCAGGATGCAGCGCCTGCTCGAGGCCGAAGCTCCCGCGCCGGGATGAATTCGGAGGGCCGAGTGGCATCGCCTTGAGCCTGCGTCACGGGTTCGATGTGCCTGAGGTTGGGGCGCGAGTTCCGTGCCGGCAGGGTACAGGCGCGTCTTCGGATCCAATGGGTGCGTCGTATGCCTCGCGGGGTTGCCAACCAGCCCGGGCTGTGTGAATCATGGGACCCCCGCCCCGCCCAGGGCGCAGCCAGGTCAAGAGGCCGCCATGTCCGACAGGTCTGCGAGCAGTCTCTCCTCGAGTCAGCGTATCCGCCCGCCGCTGCAGCAGCGCAGTCAGGCGGCCTGGAATCGCATTCTGGACGCGGGGACGCACATCCTGATCGAGCAGGGCCGGGACGCGCTCACGATCCAGGCCACCTGCCGGCGCGCCCGGGTCTCCCCCACGGCCCTCTACGCCCGGGTGGACGGGCTCTCGGGTCTTTTCTGGGCCATCTACGACCGCTGGATCGGGCAAGTCGTCACGACCTACGAACGGTTGCTGCAGGCGGCGGCGCAGACCGAGGACCCGATCGACAGAGTGCGGGCCGTCGTACGCGCCATGTGCGAAAACATCGAGCGCCACGAGCGGTTCCTGCACCAGATCATCAATCTCGCGGTCACTGATGAAGCGCTCCGCGAGCGGGGCTCACGGGAATCGCTGGTATACGTCGAGCGGGTGGCGGCGCTGCTGCCGCAGCGGCCGGCCGGCGCCGCGACGGACGTCGCCCGTATGGTACACAGGGAATGCGTCTTTCGAGCCCTGTACGGCGACCACTGGCTCAGCCGCCGGCCGGAATCCTGGGCGGCGTTCACTCGCCGGGTGACGATCATGGCGCTGGGGCGATTCGGCTGGCTGCAATTCGGTGACTGACGCGCATGCGGTTTGCGTCAACACTGTAATTCAATTACAGTTACGATGTTGCCGGCACGCCGGAGAGAGGCAGTCCGTGTTCATCAGGAGGCGCGATGTCTTTTCGGATCTCGGTAGACAGTGGCGGCACGTTCACCGACGGTGTGCTGATCGATGCCGACGGCGAAGCGCTGATGAGCAAGGCGCACACGACGCCGCATGACCCCACGCTTGGTACGCTGGAATGCGTCGGCAAGCTCGCCGCGGCCCGGGGACTGACTCTCGAGGGCCTGCTGGGGCAGACCCATGCGCTGGTGCTCGGCACCACAATGGCCACCAACGCGGTGGCGACGCTCTCGGGGGCGAAGCTCGGCACGATCGCCACCCGCGGCTTCCGGATGCGCATGGCCTTTCCCCAGGTCGCCAAGGCCGAATGGAAGGAAGGCCCGCACGACATGTATGACTTCCGCGCCGAGCCGCCCGAGCCGCTCGCCGCCTACCACCTGATGAGCGAGGTGCAGGAGCGGCTCGATTTCATGGGACAGGTTGTCACCCCGTTGGACGAGACAGACGCCCGCCGCGCGGCGCGCTATCTGCGTGACCAGGGCGTGCAGTCGGTCGCCGTCACGCTCCTGCACTCGCACGTCAACCCGGCGCACGAGCAGCGTATGGGGCAGATCCTCGCGGAGGAATGCCCCGGCATGCAGGTGACGCTGTCCTCGTCGGTGCTGCCGGTCGGAGGCGAGGTGGAACGCT
>JAPTUI010000028.1 GCA_028067895.1 Pseudomonadota bacterium
CGTAGCGCAATCACAGTCGTAGCGCAATCGTTGCGGCCGCCCTGGGCGGCCGCAACGGCCGGCGGCGCTCAGGCCGTGCGGCGCTGCGCGTGGGCCGCGACCGGCCCGCCGGCGCTACGGCCGGCGGTGAGTGCGCCGACCAGGACCAGCGCGGCGAATGTCACGCCATTCAGGACGAACACCTGGGCCAGGATGCCGGCGGTGAAAGCGCCGCTGGCGCCGCCGACTGCGCGACTGACGCCCCACAGCAGGCCCTCATAGAGCCCGAACGCGCTGAGGTAGGTCACGACGATGCCCGCGGCGCCCGGCACCCGGCGGGCAACGGCACTCGCCGCGGCGCTCGCCGCGAGCAGCGCCGCGCCGACCAGCGCACCCCAGCCGAAGGCTGCGAGGCCGATCGGGAAGCGCAGCAGCGTGAAGCCGATCACTTCCGTGGCGAGCCACAGCGTGGCGGTGAACAACAGCGCCTGAGCGCGGTTCTGGCGCAGCGCGCAGATCGCACCGAACGCGATGAGCGGAACGGCACAGGTCAGTCCCATGCTGAACAGCAGCGTGGTGAGCAGAAATGCCGCGAGCCATGCGGCGCGCACGCCCCAGGATGCGGATGAGCGGTGGTGGTGATTCATAGGCTACCTCTGCGCTCATTGTACCGTGTCGGGTGCGCACCCGCAGCACGGCGCAGCTTCGCGCCGCGCGCTCATCGGCCGAACGGCCGCCACGTGAGCCCCGCGAACAGCCCGAACGGCAGCGAATTGTAGCTGTAGGCCGTTTCGTAGTGCTTGTCGAACAGGTTTTGCGCGCGCACGTTCCAGCGGACCTGCCGGCCGATGGGGCCGCTCAGCGTCAGCGCCACGGTCGTGTAGCTGCCCAGGGTCACCGGGACGATCGTGAAACTCGGCGAGTAAGTTACGTCCGGGCGCGGTCCGCTGTAGTGAATCGCCAGCCCCCCCGTCAGCGGGCCGAAGTCGTACTCGAGCGTGACATTGGCGAGGCTGCGCGCCAGACGCTGCAGCGTCGGCTGGCCGGGCTCGCTGAGCGCCAGCGGTTGCTGCAGAGTCAGGTTCGCCTGCCAGCTGAGACGGCGCCAGGTACCCCGCGCACCGAGCTGCACGCCCCGAGTGCGAGTGCGCTCGATGTTCTGGAACTGCGTCAGGCCGTCGGGCGTCGTGCCGTAGCCCCACAGGTCCGTGCCCGTGGTCTGGAACAGCGTCACACGTGCCACGGTCGCGGCGTTCGACCACTGCAGGGCCGCCTCGATCGTGTGCGCCGTCTCGGGCCTCAGGCGGGGATTGGCCGCCCAGTACGGACTGTTGTAATAGAGGTAGCCGAGGGGCGGTGCATCAAACGCCGTAGCGTAGCTCGCGATCGCCTTGAAGCCCGCGCCGAGTTCGCGGCCGTACGCGGCGAACACCGTGTTGTGCGTGCCGCGGTAACCGTCGACTTGGTCGTGTCGCAGGTTCACCTGCAGCTCGTTCTTGCCGATCGAGCCGTTCATGCCGGCAAATACTGCGGTGACGTAGCGGGTGACGGACGGAATGCCGCTCCCTGCGGAACTGGTGACGGACTGGCGCTGACGCGTCGCTCCGCCGGTGAGCGTCCAATGCTTCGAGAGGCGCACGACGTTGCGCCAGAGAAGATCCACGGTGCTCGAGTGGTACGCAGACGGATAGCTGCCGACGTTGAGGTCATCGGTGCGCTGTCGGGAGAGACTCAGGTGTGAGGTCCAGATGCCGTCGATGCGGTTGTCGCTGAACACCTGCAGGAGGTTCTGGCGGGTGCGGCCGCCGGCCGTATGGTTGTCATACGTATAGCGGCCGTCGCTCGCGAATGCGCGCACGCCAAGGCTCTGGTGCCGGCCGATCTGCTGCACGAGCGAGCCGTTGGCCGTGAGGTTGTGGTAGCCGTCGGGTACGTTATCGGTGACTGTCGTGCTCTCTGCGGGGTTGATCGAAGGGATGCCGCTCGTCGTGTACCGGCTCACACCGGCCTGCAGGCGCGTGCGGCCGATCGTGCCGCTCGCGTCGGCCGACGCCGTCACCGTGTTGCGGCTGCCGCCGCTCAAGGCGAGCGAGGCGCGCGCTCGCCGTCCGCCGCTGCGCGTGGTGATCAGGATGACCCCGCCGATGGCACCGGACCCATAAACCGCCGATACGTTGCCGTGAATGACCTCGATCCGCTCGATCTGTTCGGTGGTGAGGTTCTCCAGATAGTTGCTGCCGCCAGAGGCGTCCTCGGGCGTGACCGGCACGCCGTTCAGCAGCACCAGCACGCCGGCATCGGTGCCGCCGAAACCCTCCAGGTAGGTGGTGGCCGGCTGCCCGGGTCCGCCGTTGGCGGTTACCTGCACGCCGCCCACGCGCTCGAGCAGCGTCGTGAGGTTGTGAATGCCGCTCTGCTCGATCTGCGCGCGAGTGATGACGCTGACACTCGGCAGCGCCTGGGAGAGCGGTTGGGCGAATGTGGCCGCAGAAATCACTACCGGCGGGACGGAGGTGGCCGGGCCGGCCGCGGCCACCGGTGTCGCGGCGACGGCGATACAGGCCAGAGACAGGGTGGCGGCGCGGCGCTGCCGCGCGCCGCGGGTGGGAGTGAGGATCAGACGCATCATGACGCTCCGGACGAGCGCCCCCTTCGGGGCGCGGCAACGACGGCCGATGCGAATGCGCGTCAGTGCGCCGCGACTTACGCCGGGTCCGTGCCCGCCGCCCGTCTCGTGCGCCGCAATGCGTGGAAGTTTCCGCCACGGCATGCGCATCGGTTCCCTGTCACCGCTGCGAATGACCGCTCCGTGTGGTACGCCCCGCCCACCGGTTGGGTGACCGCGCTGGCAGGTCTCCTGGCTCGCGGGTCTTGATCCTGCATCCGGCCTTCCCAGTATTCCCAGTGGCCATCGTGGACGCGGACTCGCCGCTCACAGTTACGGGGGTAGCCGCGGTCTCGGCGCATCAGTCGCCTCACCGCGTTCCCTCTTGCCTCCCCGGCCTCAGCCGAGGAACCAGCACGCGGCCGGCAGTCTCCTCAATTCGTGCGTGCGCGTCAAGCGGCGCTCCGGGGCGCTAGGGCAGCCGGTTCAGCCGGCGGCGACGCGCGATCCAGCACTCATCGGTGAGATTCATGGCCGAGACCGTCGAGAGCAGGATCACCATCACGAGGGTGGTATGCGAGAGCGCATCGTGCAGCACGAAGCCGGCGGCGCCGAGATTGAATACGAGCAGCAGCACCGCGGTGAGTCGGATCGACTGCACGCTGCCGCGCGGCTCGCTCGCGGCCGGAAAGAAGATTCCGAAGCGCTCGGCATGCCGGTGCAGCACCAGATGCAGTATCGCGCTGAGCACGCCGAGGCCGAGCAGTACGGGCAGCGCGAGATGCCTCAGGGCTGCCGTGCCGAAGCGCAGCCGGAAACACCACAACGGTACTGTCCAGCTGGCCAGCGCAGCCGCCGCGAGCACTTGCGCGGTGAGTGCGTGGCTCGGTGCGCTGCCGCGTACGGTGTTCATCGCAGCACCTTGCCCGGGTTCATGATGCCATTGGGATCGAAGGCGAGTTTGACGGCGCGCATCAGCTCCAACTCCACGGCCGGGGCATACCGCTCCAGTTCAGCGACTTTCAGCCGGCCGATGCCGTGTTCGGCGCTGATGCTGCCGTCGAAGTCGCGGACCAGATCGTGGATGGCGCGCTTGACCGCATCGCCGCGGGCGAGAAACGCGCCGCGGTCGGCATCGGGGGCCTGGTTGATGTTGAAGTGCAAGTTGCCGTCGCCGGCGTGACCGTAGGCGACCAGCCGCCCGTCGGGCACGTGCGCGCGCACCCATGCGCCTGCACGCTCGATGAACTCGGCGATCGCAGCGACCGGAACCGAGATATCGTGTTTGAGGCTCGCACCGTCACGCCGCTGCGCTTCCGGGATGGTTTCGCGCAGTTTCCACAGGGCGGCACGGTCCCGCTCGTTGCGCGCCAGGACCGCATCGGCGAGCAAACCGTCGTCGAGCGCCCGTTCGAGACATTCGCTCAACATCGTCTCGAGCGTATCGTGCGTACGCGACGAACTCAGTTCGCACAGCACGTACCACGAATGCGCGCCCTGCAGCGGATCGCGAACGCCCTGGATGTGCCGGACGGTGAGTTCCACGGCGAGGCGCGGGATCAGCTCGAAGGAACTCACCCGATCGCCGCTCGCCTCGCGCAGCCGGGCGAGCAGCTCCAGGGCGGCACGCGGATCACGCACGGCAGCGAACGCCGTTGCCGTCGCGCGGATGCGCGGGAACAGCTTCAGGCTCGCGGCGGTGATGATGCCGAGGGTGCCTTCGGCGCCGAGGAACAGCGATTTGATGTCATAACCGGTATTGTCCTTGCGCAGGCGTGTGAGCGAGGAGAGCAGCCGGCCGTCGGGCAGGGCCACCTCCAGCCCCAGGACCAGCTCGCGCATCATGCCGTAACGCAGCACGTGTACGCCGCCGGCGTTGGTCGAGAGGTTGCCGCCGATCTGGCAGCTGCCTTCGGAGCCGAGACTGAGCGGAAAGTAGCGTTGCGCGTCCTCGGCGGCGCGCTGCACGTCGGCGAGCACGCAGCCGGCCTCCGCGACCAGCGAGTAGTTGAGCGCATCGAGCGCGCGGATGCGCTTCAGTCGCGCCAGACTCACCACCAGCTGCGCGCCGCTCTCATCGGGCGTCGCGCCGCCGCAGTATCCGGTGTTGCCGCCCTGCGGGACGACCCCGATGCGCGCCTGGTTGCACACCGCGAGCAGCTGCGCGACCTGCTCGGCCGTTTCGGGCTGCGCGACGGCGAGCGCGCGGCCGTGGTAGAGCGCGCGATGATCGGTGAGAAACGGCTCGAGCTCGTTCGCCGCCGTGAGCAGTCGACGCGCTCCGACGATGCGCGCGAGCTGCTCGAGCGTCTCGGCGGTCGGTGTGCTCATTGCCGTGAACCCGTCCGGTGCGGTCCGTTCATGCCCGCAGACTCTGCCTGACCCGATGCGGGAGCGAAACCACCGGCACGCTCAATGCAGTACCGCGCCGAGCGCACGGCCGAGCAGGAATGTTGCGAGCCCGGCGGCGCCGCCGATGAGCACCATGCGCAGCGCGCCGCGCAGCGCGTGGCGGCCCGTGAACAGGCTGATCGCCAGACCGACGGTGAACAGGGTTGCGCCGGTGAGTCCGGCGGTGATCCCGATCGCGCGCACCCCGGTACTGCCGGCGAGGAAGGGCAGCAGCGGCACGGTGGCGCCGAAGGCAAAGGCGAGGAACGACGCCGCCGCGGCGCCCCACGGCGAGCCGAGCAGCTCCGGAGAGAGACCCAGCTCCTCGCGCGCCAGCACATCGAGCGCATGCTCGGGGCGCGCCAGGAGCGTCTGGCTGACGTCTCGGGCCTGCGCGAGCGGCATGCCGCGAGCGGCGTAGATCAGGGCCAGCTCCTCGGCCTCCTCTTCGGGGTATTCGGCGATCTCAGCGCGCTCGAGTGCGATCTGATACTCATACATCTCGCGCTGCGAGCGCACCGAGACATACTCCCCGGCCGCCATCGAGAGTGCGCCGGAGAGCAATCCGGCGAGACCCGTGATCAACACCAGGCGTGGGCTGCTGCCGGCGCCGGCGATGCCCATCACCAGACTGGCATTGGCGAGCAGTCCGTCGTTGATGCCGAACACCGTCGCGCGCAGGTTGCCGCCGAGACCGCCGCGATGGCGGGCGCCGACCTCCGAGAGCGCGGTGGGCATGTCGTGGCCGGCGACGACCGGTCCGCTGTAGACTGACAGTCCACGCAGCTTCATCGCCGCCAGCACCGAGCGCAGCGCGCGCGGCCCGAGCCCGTCGACCAGAACCGCGACGATCCGCGCGCGGGTCGAGGGCCGGAAATCGGGCGCGGCGGCGCGCTCGCGCTGCAGCGCCTCGGCCCAGTGGCCCGCCTGTTCCTCGGCGGCACCGGCCAGCTGTTCGAACAGCTGTCGATGGCGGGTATCGGGCTCCGCCGCCGCGACCCGCCGGTACAGCCAGGCCGACTCCTTCTCGTGGCGCCAGCTCGCGGCGGCGTCGTGGCTCATGCGCGCGGCCGTCCGGCGGCGCGGACCCACCCGGTCCGCTCAGCGGCGCCGTTCACCGCGGCACCGATGCACGGGTGGGATGAGGACGGCTCGACGATACGACGGCGCGACTCAATATTCGTCGCGCTCGTCTTCTTCGTCTTCGTCCCAATCGTCCTCGTCATCCTCGTCTTCGTCGTCCTCGTCCTCGTCCCAGTCTTCGTCGTCCTCGTCTTCGTCCTCTTCCTCCTCCTCGGACTCAGCCCAGCCCTCGGGCTCCTCGGTCGGCTCGAGATCCATCTCGTGCCAGGTCTCCAGATCAATCTCCTCAATCTCTCCGTCGAGATGCTCGATCTCGACCAGCTCGGCGTCCTCGTCTACTTTGAGCACGCGGAATGATTCCTCTTCCTCAAGGTCCTCGTACCATTTGCCGGGGACCGGTTCGTAATCTCTGCTCACCGATGGGATCCTCTGACTTGGCGGCCGCGCAAGTTTAGGGGTTGCGCTGGCCGGGAGCAACGCGGCCTCGGTTTGTACTCGCGCGGATCATGCGCGCCACGTATAGTTTTCTCATGTCCGTTGAAACCGCAACCCGCTCCCCGCTGGCGACGGCGCGCCGCGTCGTGGTCAAGGTCGGTTCGGCGTTGCTGGTCGAAGCACAGACCGGGCGGATCAACCAGGCCTGGCTCGAGACGCTGGTCGATGATCTGCTGCGTCTGCGCGAGCGCGGGCAGCAGGTCATCCTGGTGTCCTCCGGGGCCGTCGCGCTCGGCCGCCGCGAACTATCGCTCGCCAAGGGGTCGCTGCGCCTGGAGGAAAGCCAGGCCGCCGCGGCCGTAGGGCAGATCCGCCTGGCGCATGCCTATCGGGAGATGCTCGAGCGCCGGCAGGTGACGGTCGCCCAGGTTCTGCTCACGCTCGAGGACAGTGAGCGGCGCCGGCGATACCTCAACGCGCGCGCCACGCTCGAGACTCTGCTGTCGCTCGGTGTCCTGCCGGTCATCAATGAGAACGACACGGTGGCCACGGCGGAGATCCGCTACGGCGACAATGATCGTCTCGCCGCACGCGTGGCGCAAATGACGGCGGCCGACTGTCTGGTGCTGCTCTCGGACGTCGATGGCCTCTACAGCGCCGATCCGAATCGCGATCCCGGCGCGCGCTTCATCCACGAGGTGCCACATCTGACGCCCGAGATCGAGGCCATGGGCGCCGGTTCGGCCTCGGAGTTCGGCACCGGTGGTATGGCCACGAAGCTGATGGCAGCGCGTATCGCGGTCGCCGCCGGCTGTCACATGTGCGTGGCGGCCGGCCGACCGCTGCATCCGGTGCGACGGCTGGAGGAGGGCGAGCGCTGCACCTGGTTCCTGCCCGCGGCGAGCCCGGCGGCCGCCCGCAAACAGTGGATTGCCGGAACGCTGCGTCCGGCGGGCGCCGTGACGGTCGATCCGGGCGCCCTGCGCGCGCTGCTCGCCGGCCGCAGTCTGTTGCCGGCCGGCGTCACGTCCGCACGCGGCCGTTTCGAGCGCGGCGACACCGTGAGCGTGCTGACGCCCGAGGGCATGGAAGTGGCCCGGGGCATCATTGCGTATTCGGATGCGGATGCGCTGAAGATCATCGGTCGCCATTCGGCGCAGATCCCGGCGATCCTCGGCTTTCGCGGCCGCGACGAGTTGATCCATCGCGACGATCTGGTACTGCTGCCTTCTTTTGCCTATGAACCCGCATAACGACAGCGCCGTGGGCGAGCTGATGGAGCAACTCGGCCGCGGCGCGCTCAGTGCCGCCGCGGTGCTCGCGCAGGCCACCACCGCGCGCAAGAACGATGCGCTTACCCATGCCGCGGCGGCGATCCGTGCCCACCGCGCGCGCATTCTCGAGGCCAATGCGCACGACCGGGCGGCTGCGCGGGCCGCTGGTCTCGGCGCGGCGCTGCTCGATCGGCTCGCGCTCGATGAGGGGCGGATCGAAGCGATGGCGGATGGCGTCGCGGCGATCGCGGCGCTGCCTGATCCGGTG
Organism: Pseudomonadota bacterium; assembly: GCA_028067895.1. GTDB lineage: Bacteria > Pseudomonadota > Gammaproteobacteria > Steroidobacterales > Steroidobacteraceae > 13-2-20CM-66-19. The sequence goes on from JAPTUI010000028.1 coordinate 8,036, forward strand.
GGCACGGTCGCCGCCGAATGGCAGCGCCCGAACGGCCTGAGGATCCAGCGCGTGCGCGTGCCGATCGGGGTGATCGGCATCATTTATGAGAGCCGGCCGAACGTCACGGCGGACGCCGGCGCACTTTGCCTCAAGGCCGGCAATGCCGTGATCCTGCGCGGCGGGTCGGAGAGTCAGCGCTCCAATTCGGCCGTGCATGAGTGTCTCACCGAGGGCTTACGCGCCGCCGGTCTGCCCGCCGAGTGCATCCAGCGGGTGCCCACGCAGGACCGCGCGGCGGTCGGCTACCTGCTCGCCGGCATGACCGAATACCTCGATGTGATCGTGCCGCGCCCCCCGCGGAGCCTCGTCGAGCGTGTGCAGAAGGAAGCGCGCGTGCCGGTGATTGGACATCTCGACGGCAATTGTCACGTGTACGTCGACCGCGACGCGGACGTGCGCATGGCTGAGGCGATCGCGCTGAACGCGAAGATGCGCCGCACCGGGATCTGTGGCGCCGCCGAGACGCTGCTGATCGACCAGGCCTGCGTGGCCACGCACATGGTGTCGGTGGTGCGTACGCTGCTCGATGCCGGGTGCGAGGTACGCGGGGACGCGACGATCCAGAGCGCCGATGCGCGGGTGCGGCCGGCCAGCGAGGACGATTGGTACACCGAGTATCTCGATGCCATCATCGCTGCGCGGGTCGTCGACGGGGTCGACGGGGCGATCGAGCACATCGCCCGCTATGGGTCGGCGCATACCGAGTCGATCGTCACCGAAAACGAAGCCACGGCCGAGCGTTTCCTGCAGCGCGTCGACAGCGCCATCGTGCTGCACAACGCCTCGACGAAATTCGCCGACGGCGGAGAGTTCGGCATGGGGGCGGAGATCGGCATCTCCACCGACCGGTTTCACGCGCGCGGTCCGGTCGGCCTCGAGCAGCTCACCAGCTACAAGTACGTCGTGCGTGGCGCCGGCCAGATCAGGCCATAGCCGTTCGTTCGAGCGCGGCGAGTCCGCCGCGCAGCGAATACACCTGGGCATGACCGCGCGCACGCAGTTCGCGCGCCGCGGCCAGGCTGCGGACCCCGGCGGCACAGACCAACAGACAGGGATGCGGCGGAAGCGCGTGCCCGCCGTAGAGCAGTTGCGCGAGCGGCACCGCACCGACCTCGGGGTGCGCCAGGGGCGTGTGCGCCCGCTCGGCCGGCTCGCGGATGTCGATGAGCACAAAGCCGGCGGCGTGCGCCGCGTGCAGCGAATCGAAGGCGAGCTCGACATCCGCAGCTTCGGGATTGAGCGCCGCTCGGCGCAGTGCGTGCTGCGGGCAATCTGCGCCGCGCCGCGCGCGTACCCGGGTGACGGCGAGGGTGGTGAGGTCCACCATCAGCACCGCATCGGCGAGCTGACCGGGCAGTCCGAGCAGCCACTTCAGCGCCTCGAGCGCCTGCAGCGTGCCGAGCACGCCGGGCACCGGCCCGAGCACGCCGGCTTCGGCGCATACGCCAACCAAGCCGTCGCGGACCGTTTCCGGCCAGACGCAGCGCAGGCAGGGGCCTTCGCCGGGCCGCAGCACCTGCAGCTGGCCCTCGTATTGGTAGACGCTGGCGAAGATCGCCGCCTGGCCGCTCTGCACGCATGCGTCATTCAGCGTGAGCTTGCTGGCGATGGTGTCGGTGCAATCGAGAATCACGTCGTAGCCGTCGATCAGCGCCGTGACGTTCTGCGCATCGAGACGGGTCCGGTGGATCCGCACATCGAGCGCCGGGTTCAGCCCGCGCAGCCGCTCGGCGGCGAGTTCGACCTTCGGCCGGCCGACGTCGGCGAGCGCGTAGAGCGG
>JAPTUI010000338.1:0-7810 GCA_028067895.1 Pseudomonadota bacterium
GCGCCGAGCTTCGCCTTCGTTGCCGAACCACAGACCAACGGCGTTGCCGAGCGCTTCAATCGGACCCTCAAGGAGCAGGCCATTCACGGCCGCGCCTTCAGGAACGTCGAGGCAGTGCGCGCCGCTATCACCGCGTTCAGGGACCGCTACAATCGCCATTGGCGTCTCGAAAAACTGGGCTTCATGTCACCCCTCGAAGCCCGTCAGGCTTATGCTATGCGAAAGGCTGCCTGAGTTGCAAAACAGTGTCCAATCAATCCGGGCCGGTACAATGATAATGTACCTGAAACATTTATGATCTCATTCCTCCTCACGCCGTGAATCCAAAGGGGATCTATGGCGCGCAGCAAGGGGAAACCCCAAAAGAATAACAACGGCGCCACCGTAGGCTACGAAGCCGATCTGTGGCGCATGGCCGACGCGCTGCGCGGCAGCATGGACGCCACCGAGTATAAGCATGCGGTCTTGGGCCTCATCTTCCTCAAGTACATCTCCGACGTCGAGGAAAAGCACGCGGCGCTGGAGGCCGAACGCGCGCAGGGCGCCGATCCCGAGGACCCGGACGAATACCGCGGGCACAATATTTTCTGGGTGCCGCCCGCCGGCGTAAGAGGCAACCACCCAGCGCGGCTTACCCCTGGAATGACGAGATGAACACCGAGACTCATTCCCGGCTTGCGAGCTTCGTTTGGAGCATCTGCAATCTGCTCCGCGGGCCGTACAAGCGCAACGAATACCGCAAGGTGATTTTGCCGCTCACGGTGCTGCGGCGTTTCGACTGCCTGCTAGCGCCGACCAAGGCGCGGGTGCTTGCAGAGTACCCAAAGATCGAACGCAAGCCCGAAACGGTGGTCCGCAGCCTCCTCGAAAAGATCACCGGCCGGCCGTTTTACAACCTGTCCAAGCTAGATTTGCCCAGGCTACTCGACGATCCGAACCACCTAGCGCCTAATCTCAACGCCTACATCAACGGCTTCTCGAAAAACGTGCGCGAGATCATGGAGCGCTTCGCCTTCGACCAGCAGATCGCAAAGATGGCGGAAAAGAACCTGCTCTACGAGGTGCTCAAGAAGTTCGCCGCGATCGATCTCTCGCCCGAGCGGGTGGATAACGTGCAGATGGGCTATGTCTTCGAGGAGCTGATCCGGATCGGCGCGGAGCAGTCGAACGAGGAGGCCGGCGAGCACTTCACGCCGCGCGAGGTGATCAAGCTGATGGTGAATCTGCTGCTCTCGCCGGAGCGGGACCTACGCAAGAGTCACGTAGTCAAGACGATCTACGACCCGGCCTGCGGCACGGGCGGGATGCTGTCGGTGGCCGAGCAATACATCCGCGCGCTCAATGCCGAGGTCAATCCCCACCTCTTCGGCCAGGACTGGAACGACGAGTCCTGGGCGGTGTGCAAGTCGGACATGCTCATCAAGGGCGAAAACGCCGACAACATCGTGCTTGGGGACTCGTTCACCCAGGATGACTTCAAGGACCACACGTTCGACTACATGCTCGCCAATCCACCCTTTGGCGTGGAATGGAAGCAACAGCAGAAGTTCATCGAGCGCGAGGCCGAAACGCTCGGTTACAAAGGCCGCTTCGGCGCAGGGTTACCGCGCATCAACGACGGCTCGCTGCTCTTCCTGCAACACATGCTCTCGAAGATGCGCGCGCCCCAGGACGGCGGCAGCCGCATCGGCATCGTCTTCAACGGCTCGCCGCTCTTCACCGGCGACGCCGGCAGCAGCGAAAGCAACATCCGCCAGTGGATCATCGAGAACGACTGGCTGGAAGCGATCATCGCCCTGCCGGACCAGCTCTTCTACAACACCAGTATCGCCACGTATCTCTGGATGCTCACCAACCGCAAGGAGCCGCGGCGCAAGGGCAAGATCCAGCTCATCGACGCGCGGCGCTTCTTCGTGAAGATGCCGAAGAGTCTCGGCAACAAGCGCAACAAGATCGGCGATCCCGCCGACCGGCCGAGCGAGCCAGACCAAATCGGCGACATCACCCGCCTGTTCGGCAACTTCCAGGACAGGGAAACGCGAACGTTTACCGAGGAAGACCCAATCACCAAGCAGCCGGTCGGGAAGGTTCGGATAGTGAGCAAGGTGTTCGACAACCGCGATTTCGGCTTTCACAAGATCACGGTGGAGCGCCCGCTGCGGCTCAATTTCCAGACGACGGCGGAGTGGATCGCGCGGCTGGAAACCGAGCGGGGATTCATCAACCTCGCCACCAGCAGCAAGAAGAACGAGAAAGCCCGGCTCGAAGAAATCGAAGCCGGCCAGCGCCGGCAGGACGAGATTCGGAAGTTCCTTGCCCGGTTCGCTGAGATGCACGGTGCAACGCTTTACAAAGACCGAGAAGTTTTCCTCACCGCCCTGCGCGAAGTTGCTCGTGCAGCCAGCGTGCGGCTTTCCGCTTCCGAACTCAAGGCCGTGCTCTCTGCGCTCGGCGAACGCGACGAAACCGCCGAGATCTGCCGCGACCGTAACGGTAATCCCGAGCCCGACCCGGAACTGCGCGACATGGAGACCGTCCCACTCAAGGAGAGCATCGCCGAATACTTCAAGCGCGAAGTGCTGCCCCACGTCCCCGATGCCTGGATCGACGAGAGCAAGACCAAGATCGGTTACGAAATCCCCTTCAACCGGCATTTCTATGTGTATGAACCACCGCGTCCGCTGGAGGTAATCGAAGCCGACATCAAGACGCTGGAGCGGGAGATCATGGGCCTGCTCGCCGAGGTGACTGGCAGCAATGAGGTGCCCCGATGAGCACGCTGAGCCGCCCGCCCCGCGAAATCGACGGCAAGGACAAGACAGTCCGCGAATTGCTCGCGGGCCGCAAGTATTCGATCGACTACTACCAGCGCGAGTACAAGTGGCAGCAGAAGCAGGTCGCCGAGCTGATCGACGATCTCGCCGCCAAGTTCCTGGAGAGCCACGAGGAAGGCAACGAGCGTAGCGCCGTGTCCGAGTACGGCCACTACTTCTTGGGTTCCATCATTATCAGCGACAAGGATGGCCAGAAGTTCATCATCGACGGCCAGCAACGCCTCACCACGCTTACGTTGCTGCTCATCTTTCTCCGGCACCGGCTCGAAGACTCCGAGCAGAAAGCGCAGCTCGCCGAGCTGATCTTCTCGCAAAAGTACGGCAAACGATCCTTCAATCTCGACATCTCGGAGCGCACGCCTTGTATGGAAGCCCTTTACGACGGCAAGGAGTTTTCCGACGCGGGCGCCTCCGACTCCGTGTTGAACATCCTTGCGCGCTATGCCGACATAGCGGAACAGTTCCCGGAGGAGTTGGCCGACAAGGCGCTGCCCTATTTCGTCGATTGGCTGATCGAAAACGTCCACTTGATCGAAATCACTGCCTACAAGGAGAAGCGGGCCGCGCTGATTACGCGTGCGATCACCAAGGGTCTGCCGCCCGACGACGCCGCGGCCTGCGGTCTTGACCCGCACCCCAAGATGAAACCCTCCGGCATCGACTGGCTCGGCGACGTGCCGGAGCATTGGGAGGTGAAGCGCGGGCGCTTCTGCATGGACGTCAATCCCCGTTCGAGACGACTTCGGGCACTCAGTCCCGAGGATGAGGTGTCCTTCGTACCGATGGAGGCAGTGGGCGAGTATGGGAGCTTAGCTCTCGAACAGACCCGCGCGATTACCGACATTGGCTCGGGCTATACCGAATTTGACGACGGCGATATTGTCGTGGCTAAGATCACGCCCTGCTTCGAGAATGGTAAGGGGGCACTGGCAGAAGGGCTGACGAACGGTGCTGCCTTCGGAACAACCGAACTTCACATTCTCCGCGCTGCTGCGACCCTTGAACGGCGTTTCTTGTTCTACTTTACCATCTCCAGACTATTTCGGAGTGCTGGGGAAGGCGAGATGTACGGCGCCGGCGGGCAGAAGCGTGTACCGACCGAGTTCTGCGAGAACGTCCGCGTTCCGCTCCCCCCAATGGATTACCAACGCGCCATCGCCGACTTCCTCGACCGCGAGACGGGGAAGATCGACGCGCTGATCGCCAAAGTCGAAACCGCCATCGAGCGCTTGCAGGAGTACCGCACGGCGTTGATCACCGCGGCCGTGACCGGAAAGATCGACATCCGCGGGTGGATCCCCCGATAATGTAGGCGAACAAGTGATCTCATCCTGACAGGCCATGGCCGAACAAAGCCTCAACGTCAACCCCGAACTGATCCGCTGGGCGATCGAACGCTCCGGCAGGAGCGTGGATGCGCTCGCGCGCTACCTGCCGCGCATCGAGGAGTGGGAGTCGGGCGAAGCGCAGCCGACCCTGAGACAGCTCGAAACGCTGGCCAAGAAGACCTGGACCCCGATCGGCTATTTCTTTCTTCCGGCGCCCCCTGAGGAGAGGTTGCCCGTTCCAGACTTCCGGACCGCGAGGGACGAACCGATTCGCCGCCCGAGCCCGAATCTGATCGACACGCTGCATACCATGCAGCGCCGGCAAAGCTGGATGCGCGATTACCTCATCGAGATGGACCACGAGCGCCTTTCGTTCATTGGGTCCGCAAAGCCCGGCGACAAGGTCGAATCCGTGGCGAAAAACATTCGTCGGACTTTGGGCATGAGCGATGGATGGGCAGGCCGAATCGCGACATGGACTTTGGCGCTTGGCGCCTTGCGCGAGGCCGCCGAAGCGGCAGGCATCTTTGTCGTGATCAACGGTGTCGTCGGCAACGACACGCATCGCAAGCTCGATCCTGCGGAGTTCAGAGGTTTCGTGCTGGCCGATGAATACGCGCCCATTGTCTTTATAAACGGTGCGGACGCGCGCTCGGCGCAAATGTTCACTCTCGCTCATGAACTGGCGCACTTTTGGATCGGCGAAGGTGGCATCTTCGATTTGCCGGACTTGCAGGCTGACGGCGACCGTCGAGAAGTCTTCTGCAATCGGGTGGCGGCGGAGTTTCTCGTTCCTGAAGTGGAGTTGAACGCCTTCTGGCGAGAGGCGAGGCATCAGCCGGAGCCTTTCCAGGCCATTGCCCGCAAATTCAAGGTAAGCCCGATCGTCGCGGCGCGCCGTGCGCTGGATCTCGATCTGATCGCGCGTGATCAGTTTTTCGACTTCTATCGGGCCTACCAGGCCGACGAGCGCCGACAGGCCGCCCGCTCTAAAGGCGGTGGCGACTTCTACAACAACCAAAACGTGCGTGTAGGCAAGCGGTTCGTGCGCGCTGTGGCACTTGCCGCTAAGGAAGGGCGCCTGCTCTATCGGGAGGCGTACAGCCTCACCGGCCTGCAGGGGGCGACCTTCGACAAGTACGCAAAAGCCTTGGGGATCAATCTCTGAGATGGTGCGGCGCGTTCGCTATCTCGTCGACGCGAGCGTGCTGATGCAAGCGCACCGCCGCTACTACCGGTTCGGCGTTTGCCCGGGCTTCTGGGATTGCCTCGCACGGCACCACAAGCAGGGCCGCGTGTCGAGCATCGACCGGGTCCGAAAGGAGGTCGAGCAAGGAGGAAAAGACGAGTTGCGACAATGGACGAAGACCGCGTGTCCCGCCACCTTCTTCGAAGCGACGACCGGCCGGAACATTGGGGATGGTTATGGCAGGGTCATTTCCTGGGCGGGATCGCAGGGCCGATACAGACAGGAAGCTCTGGCCGAGTTCGCGACAGTCGCGGACGGCTGGCTAGTTGCGTACGCCAAGGAACACGGTCTGACGGTCGTTACACAGGAAGTCTCGGCGCCGGAGTCGAAGAAGGAAGTGAAGATCCCTGACGTTTGCAACGCATTCAAGGTGCCTTGCATCGATACCTTCGAGATGCTTGAGAGCCTCGGCGTCCAGTTCACCTGGAAACCCTGATATGGCGCAGACAAACGAGCGGGCCTTCGAAACACATGTCGAGGACATGCTTCTCAAGAGGGCGGGCTGGCAGTCCGGCACCACCGATGAGTGGGACGTCGATCTCGCGCTGTTTCCGGCGCGCGTCTGCCATTTCCTGGGAGCGACACAGCCTAAGTTGTGGGCGGAAATGCGCGCGCTGCACGCGTCCGGGCTGGAGAAGCTGGTCATCGGTACGCTGGTCAAGGAACTCGACATCAAGGGCATGCTGCATGTGCTGCGCCACGGCTTCAAGTTCTACGGCAAGACCTTCCGTCTCGCCTACTTCAAGCCGGCGCACGGCCTGAACGAGGAGGCCGAACGGCTCTACGCGCAGAACCGGCTCACCATCACGCGTCAGGTGCCGTGCCACCCTGGCAAAAACGACACCGTCGATCTGCTGTTCGCCGTGAACGGCCTTCCGGTGGCGACCTGTGAGCTAAAGAATCCCGGCACCGGGCAGAACTGGCGCCATGCGGTGCACCAGTACCAGACCGACCGCGACCCGCGCGCGCCGTTGTTCGGCTTCAAGACGCGGGCGCTGGTGCACTTCGCCGCCGATCCCGACGAGGTGCACATGACCACGCGCCTTGCCAGGCAGAGTACGCGCTTTCTGCCGTTCAACCGCGGCAGCCAGCCGGGCGCGATCCAGTGCGGCGCCGGCAACCCGCAGCATCCGTCGGGCTACCGCACCGGATATTTCTGGGAAGACGTGCTCGCGCGCGACAGCTTCCTCGACATTCTCGGCCACTTCATGTTCGTCGAGAAGAAGGAAGAGAAGGTGGACGACGGTAAGGGTAGCAGCCGCAACGTGGTGAAGGAAACGTTGATCTTTCCGCGCTTCCATCAGCTTGATGCCGTGCGCAAGCTCATCGCCGCCGCCCGCGATGAGAGACCGGGTCACAACTACCTGATACAGCATTCTGCCGGCAGCGGCAAGACCAATAGCATCTCGTGGCTCTCGCATCACCTCGCGAGCCTGCACGACGGGCTGGATCGCAAGGTGTTCGATTGCGTCGTCGTCATCACTGACCGGCGCGTGCTGGACAGGCAGCTTCAGGATGCGATCTACCAGATCGAGTACGCGCAGGGCGTGGTCAAGGCGATCGACCAGGACAGCAGGCAACTCGCGCAGGCGCTGATCGATGGCACCAAGATCGTCGTGACGACGCTGCAAAAGTTCCCGTTCGTGCTGCGGGGACTGTTGCACGCCGCCGGTGCGGAAAACCAGGAACAGGCGACCGAGGACGAGAAGCGCCAGGCTAAGGCGTGGGAAACCGAGATCGCCAAGCACCGCTATGCCGTGATCGTGGACGAGGCGCATTCGAGCCAGACCGGTGAGACGGCACGGGAACTGAAGGCGATCTTGGGGGCAGGCGTGACTGAGGACGCCGAGAGCGAGACGGACTGGGAGGACCGGCTGAACCAGATCATGGCCTCGCGCGGGCGGCAACCGAACCTGAGCTTCTTCGCCTTCACCGCCACGCCCAAGGGCAAGACGCTAGAGCTCTTCGGCCGGGTGGATGCGAGCGGCAAGCCAGAGGCGTTTCACCTCTACAGCATGCGCCAGGCGATCGAGGAGGGTTTCATCCTCGATGTGCTCGTCAACTACACCACCCACAAGACCTATTATCGCTTGCTCAAGGCCGCCGAAGACGACCCGCAGTTGCCAAAGAAGAAAGCGGCGCGGGTGCTGGCGAAATTTATGAGCTTGCATCCGCACAACATCGAGCAGAAGACCGAAGTCATCGTTGAGCATTTCCGCCGCAGCGTGCTGCACCGACTCGGAGGGCGCGCGAAGGCGATGGTGGTGACTTCTTCGCGCCTGCATGCGGTGCGCTACAAACTCGCTTTCGAGCGGTATCTGGCCGAGAACGGCTACAAGGTCGACTGGAACGATTACTTCCCGGGCATCGCCCGCTACTACGCGACGTCCAAGGGCGAG
>JAPTUI010000338.1:7820-9826 GCA_028067895.1 Pseudomonadota bacterium
CCGCTGGTCGCCTGCAGCGGCACGGTGCGCGACCCGGACACCGGGCTCGAATACACCGAACCGGGGATGAACATCGATGTCGTGACCGGCAAGCCCATTAGCGAGACCCAGTTGCCGGCGCGTTTCGACACAGCGGACTACAACATCTTGCTGGTGGCGAACAAGTACCAGACTGGGTTTGACCAGCCACTCCTGTGTGCCATGTATGTGGATAAGCGCTTGGACGGCGTACAGGCGGTGCAGACGCTTTCGAGACTCAACCGCATGATCCCGGGCAAGGAGCCTCCGTTCATCCTTGATTTTGTGAACGAGGCCGAGGACATCTTCCGCGCGTTCAAGCCCTACTATGACAAGACGGAGCTTGCCGAAGCCTCCGATCCGGCGCAACTGGAGGCACTCAAGCACGAACTCGACCAGATGCAGGTCTACCACTGGAGCGAGGTGCAGGCCTTCGCGCAGGTGTTCTACAAGCCTGCGGAACGCCAGGGGCCGGCTGACCACGCGCACATGCAGCGCCATCTGCAGCCGGCGGTGGATCGCTTCAAGGCGATCACGGACGAGGACAAACGCGCGGCGTTTCGCGAGAAGCTTTCCGGTTACGTGAAGCTCTATGCCTTCCTGAGCCAGATCGTCCCATACGCCGATCCCGATCTCGAAATGCTCTACAGCTATGGACGCTTCCTGCTGCCGCACCTGCCGCTCGATCACGATACGACCGTCGTCCAGGTGGGCGACGAGGTGGCGCTGCAGTACTACCGGCTGGAGCGCGTGTTCTCGGGCGCAATCGAACTCAAAGAGGGCGAGGCGCAGTACGTCAAGAGCCCGACCGAAGTCGGTACCGGCAAGGCCAAGGACGAGAAGGCGCCGCTGTCCGAGATCATCGAGGTTCTGAACGAGCGTTTCGGTACCCAGTTCTCCGAGGCAGACCGGCTGTTCTTCCAGCAGATCAAAGAGAAGGCTTGCAACACCGAGCAGGTCGTGCAGACCGCGCTCGCCAACCCGCTCGACAAGTTCGAGCTGGGCATTCGCAAACTCATCCAGGACCTGATGATCGAACGCATGGCCGAGAACGACAAGATCGTGACCCGTTACATGGAGGACGGAGAGTTCCAGGGTACGGCGTTCCCTATCCTCGCGCGGGAGATATTCGAGGCCGTGCGTGCGAGGGCCGGGCAAATTGCAGCGGACCAATCTGCGAGCCCGGGCGGGCAGACATCTTAACAAGCGCAGCGATAGTGTCGTCTGATCGCTGACAAGACATACCGCCGCCAGTACGATTTCATTGGCAGCTTCGTGCGGCACATGTACGATGCCTTGTCCAACGCATCGTTCATCGGCTTCACCAGCACGCCGGTCGAGTTCGCGGATGCCAATACCCGCGTAGTGTTCGGCGACTACATCAGCGTCTACAACATCGAGCGCGCGGTCCAGGACAAAGCGACTGTCCCTATCTACTACGAAAGAGCGTTGCGAGGCGCTCGAAAGCAAGGGGATGATCGTTTGCATGAGCTGGCACATCGCCCGTGGAGCTTTATCGCGAGACCGTGAAGCTCAGACCCGCCTAGCACGCGGGCGACGATGACAGAGGGGTGCTCAAGGTCGTGGTGACCGGCTCGGCCTCGGATCCCGCCGACTGGCAGCCGCACATCCGCAACAAACCGCAGCGCGAGGCTCTGGCCAACCGCTTTCGCGATCCGCGACGATGTGGCCTTTTTCCAGGCCGTCCGGGCGATCCTGGTCAAGCGCGCGCCGGGGGAGGCGAAGACCGAGGAGGAACTGGATCACGCTGTGCGGCAGATCGTCTCGCCCGCACTCCAAGTGCCTTGCAGCTGTAATCCTGTTTCCTGCTATCATAATTTCAACACACCCCAGGGAACCTTCAATATATGCGCGGGTTCAAGTTGGAAGTGCAACCGTGAGTGAAGTTCTGGTGTGGAAGAATACCTCATATGGGGTTCGGAAGCCCAGTCGCTTTCGGGGGCGGTGATTGAGGCGCTCGGTGGCGT